>CAJYBQ010000246.1 GCA_913064755.1 uncultured Alphaproteobacteria bacterium | reverse complement strand
ACCATGAAGAACGTGCCATGGCCGACGACGGCGATGTGTTCTTCCGTGGCTGGATCGCCAGCCGCCCGGAAGAACACAAGGCCGTCGTCGGCCATGGCACGTTCTTCGTCATGGTCATGGACCGCTTTCTCGACAATCCCGAAGTGCATCCGCTGGAGCTGTGACCGCATTGACCAACCAGGACACATCCGGGATCGACAAGTTAGCCTTCCCGATCGCCTTCAAGTCGGATTCAGGCGAGTTGTGGCGCGACTTTCGCAAGTCCACAGTCGGCTTCGTCGCGTCGGCAGCAATCCTGCTCCTGCTGATGATCCGCGAAACCGACGCCGTGTTCTCGAACGGCTTCTCCTTCGTTCACGGACTCTGCATCGCCAGCCTCATCTCCGCAGTGTACTTCCTGCGCAAGCGAAGTGCCGTCAAGTCGCAGATCAATGCTGCGCAGGACAATCTTCTGACGATAGACAGCGAGAAGATCAGGGATCATGTGACCTTCTATCCGGATACGGGCACGTTCGCCTGGCGCGATATCACCTCGTTCAGCTACGACAGTTCCGACGACGTGATGACCTTCGAGCTGTCTTCCCCCTTCTCGATAGAACGGGCGGCAGATGATGATGGCGAACCCGTCGAACCCACCTACGAAGGCGTGGTTTCGCGCCAGCAATACAGCATGGAAACGGGACATCTGAGGAAACAGGTGCACAAGCTGCGACGCATCCTGGCCGAGCTCGGCGCGGAAGAACGCTGACGTCCACGCCATCACTGACGGGACTTCGCCTGCAGCCGTCACCGAAGGTTTCAGGATACCCGGAACAGGTTCCTTCCGTCCGTCCCTTGCCCGATCCTGCCAGCCGCGCCCACCAGGTCACGTTCCGTCATCGACAACAGCAGATCGGGATCATCCGGCGCGTTGGCGATGAATCTCGTCGCCGTCGGGTCATCATGTGCGCCGAGGCGACCGATGATCACGGCCCCGGCCGGGTTCCCGTCGCGCCCGAACAGCACTGTCCAGGTCTCGATCTCGCCCTCGCCTGACGGTGTTTCAGTGAAAGGCGGCCGGGGCAGATCGTCGATCCGTGGCTGGTAGCTGGCGGGGTCTTCGCGCTGCCATTGCCGGTCCGATGAAACGGGCTCCGTCGACCAGATACCGGCGGCATGCTTGCTGATGTAGCCCCCGTTGGCGGTCACCAGCCCGAATCTGCCCGGCGTGGCGCGCAGGCGGTCGGCCATGCTGGCGATGGCGTTCATCGAATAGTTGTTCCCCGCCCCGCCGTGATACGGCAGGCCACCGGTCACGGTCAGCGGGCGTGGATCGTCGGCGGCAATGCCCAGGGCATCACGACCGATCTGCACCGCGCTGGGGAAACAGGAATAGATGTCGACCAGGTCGATGTCGTTCAGCCCCCTGCCCGCCATGGCAAAGGCCCGTTCCGCCATCAGGCGCATGGCCGGGGACGAATGGTAGTTCTGCCGTTCGTGCATGTACCAGAGTTCTGTCGTGTCGGCGCAGCCGTGCAGGAACAGCCAGCGGTCCCTTGGCACACCCAGCCGCTTCGCCTCCCCGACCGAGGTCATCAGCAGCGCGGCGGACTGGTTGATCTGGTTCATGGCATTCATGAACTTGGTGTAGGGCCAGGCGACAAAGCGGTTCCCCGGCCCCGGCGTCGCGATTTCCTCCGCCGTGCGACTGACGGGAAACCAGGCATGGGGAGATCGCGCCGCCACATCCGTGAATCCCGCGAACAGCCGCCCCATGGCCATCTGGTGTTCCGCGATGCCATGCCCCGCATGATGGCGGTAGGCATTTTCCAGCAGGGCGTAATTACTGGTTGCGGCCCAGATGCCGTGGGCGCGTTCATGCGCCGTCACCATCGGCCTGTCGGGCCAGAGCAGGTCGGCGTCCCTGTCGGCGGGCTGCTTCCAGTCAGGCTTGCTGCCGGACTTGATCAGCCGCCGGGCATTGTCCATGGCTTCCGCCCCGGCCAGCAGGACGAAGCGTTTCCGCCCGGCGGCGATTTCCGCCGCGAACCGGTTGGCGAGCGCCTGCGGGGCCTGCCCGCCATCCGGCGTCAGCCAGGCTTCTGCCCGCGTTGCCCCCAGGTGCCGGGCCAGGGTTGCGGGGGAATTGCGCATCGGTTCGCGAAAGCTCTTCACCACCACCACGGCGTCGAGACTGGCGAGCGTCCGGCGCTGCACCCCTGCGTCGTCGGCGGCCTGGATGGTCGCGGCAATCATCAGGTCCATCGGCGTGGAGAGCGCGTCCAGCGGTTCATCGCGGACCGTGACCTGGCCAACACCGATCAGGATTGGCGTGTCATCGCGGATCATGTTGCATCCCCTGCCCTGGCGCGTGCCCATTTCGCATCCGTCTTGCCGCTGGGACCGCGCTGAATGGCATCCATGAACAGGAACGCCTTGGGCAGCTTGTAGCGGGCAATATGGCGCGCCGCCTCTGCCAGCAGGTCCTGCCGCGTCGGTTCCGCCCCGGCGGCGGGCTGCACGATGGCCACCACTTCCTGTCCCCAGCGTTCGCTTGCCCGGCCGGTGACCACGACATCGGCCACTTCCGGATGCCGCTTGATCGCCTGCTCCACTTCCTCGGCGAAGATCTTCTCCCCGCCCGAGTTGATGGTGAAGGATTCGCGGCCGTGGAATTCCAGCGTGCCATCGGCCAGCAACCGCACCCGATCGCCTGGGACCACGTAACGCACGCCATCGATCGTGGGGAATGTCTCGGCGGTCTTTTCCGGGTCATTGAGATAGCCCAGCGGAACCGTGCCGCGCTTGGCCAGCCAGCCATACCCGTCATGGCCGGGAGCCAGTTCCGCGGTCCGGTCATCGTTCAGCACGGCCGCATCAACTGCTACACGGAAAGATGGCGCTGCATCCTTGCCGTCCGCTCCGGTGATCTGATGCGCCTGCGGGCCGCTTTCCGACGCACCAAGCGCGTCGATGATCCGCGCACCGGGCACGAGTTCCAGCAGCCCGGCCTTGATCGCGGGGGACAGGATGGCACCGCTGTTGTAGATCGCGGTCAGGCTCTGCAGGCTTTCCGGCGATTTTCTGGCGGCCTCCAGCATCGGTCGGCCATAGGCATCGCCGATGATCAGCAGCATGGCCACCTTCTCCCGCGCGATCGTGGCCAGCAGGTCTGCCGTGTCCAGCCGGTCAGGCACCCCGGGAATGATGACCGTGTTGCCCGAACAGAATGCGGAAAGCGCCGTCTGGCAGCCGGCGCCGTGCATGAACGGCGGTGCCGGCAGCACGTTGTTGTGCGTCCGGCGATGTGCCCGTGCCACGAAGTCCTCAAGGGTCGGCATCAACCGCCCGTCCCTGCCCTTGCCATCCAGGTTGGCGGCAATGCAGTCCGCCTGCCGCCACAGCACTCCCTTGGGCATCCCCGTCGTGCCGCCCGTATACATGCAGTAGATGTCGTCTTCCGACGCGGTCACGGCGGGCGCTGCATCGGACGCGGTCGAGACGGCGGTTTCATAGTCCAGGGCGCGGGGCAGCAGTTCGGCATCGGTACCGTCGGCGACCTGCAACAGCAGCACGTCGTCGGGCAGTCCGGAAAGCACCGGGCGCAGCATTTCCGTGAACCTTGCCTGGTAGATCACCGCCCGGGGCCGGGCATCACCGAACAGGTAGGCCAGTTCTTCCGTCACGTAGCGATAGTTGACGTTGAACGGTACCGCGCGGGCCTTGTAGGACCCCATCAGGGCTTCCAGGTACTCGGCGCAGTTGTGCATCAGGATGGCAACGTGATCCTGACCGGATTCCCAGCCCTTCAGGTCCGCCCGTTCCGCATGGGCGGTGATGCCATGGGCAAGCAGCAGGTTGGCAAGTCGGCGGGTGCGGTTGGTCAGTTCCGCGTAGCTGATGCGCCGGTCATCCTGCACGATGGCCGCGCGTTCAGGCAGGGCAGCCGCAATGGCTTCCTGCACATCTCCGATCGTGATGGCCAAGGGTCTCAGTCCTCCGCCATCACGCCGCGCAGTCGCTCCGACGCTTCGATGAATTCTTCCATGAACTGGTAGACGACGCCCTTCGCGCTCTGCGCGGTGGTCATCAGCCCGACACCCTGGCCGACGAAATAGGACGCCATGTCCTTCGCCCCCTCGTGACCGCCCTCGGCCAGGCGCGTGATGCGGGCCATCGCAGGTTCCGTGATGATGGATTGTAGGGGCATGGGCAGCGGCTTCGGCGCGTCGGGTTCCTCCCAGGCGTCGGTCCAGGCAGACCGCAACTGGCGCGATGGCTTGCCGGTCCGGGACTTCGTGCGGATCGTCTCGCGACTGGTGGCGGCAAGCATCTTTTCCTTCACCACCGGCGATGTCTCCGCCTCCGCCGTGGTCAGCCAGACGGAACCGGTCCAGACACCATGCGCACCCATGGCCATGCAGGCAGCCATCTGCTCGCCCGTGACGATGCCGCCCGCGGCAACCACCGGGATGTCCGAAATCTCCCGCACCGCGCGCACCACCTCCGGCACCAGGATCATCGTGGAAACATCCCCGCAATGTCCCCCGGCCTCCCCGCCCGACGCGACGATCAGGTCGACGCCGGCCTGCACCTGCTTGATGGCATGTTCGCGCGCGCCGACCAGTGCCGCGACGGGCACGCCATGCCTGCGCGCCATCTCGATCATGTAATCCGGCGGCGTGCCGAGCGCGTTGGCGATCAGCCGGATCGGATGGGCAAAGGCCACTTCCAGCAACGCGCTTGCCCCGTCGTCG
Source organism: uncultured Alphaproteobacteria bacterium (assembly GCA_913064755.1). GTDB lineage: Bacteria > Pseudomonadota > Alphaproteobacteria > Minwuiales > Minwuiaceae > Minwuia. Next base: position 1,021 of record CAJYBQ010000246.1, on the reverse strand, counting down.
CGGATGTTGGTGCCCAGCCGGGTGCCGCGCTTCAGGCTTTCCGGGTCCAGTGCATCGCCTTCGATACCGTGGCGGTTGAAGACGCTGGTGACGAAGTCCAGATGCGTCTCCGGCACCTTGGAAACCTGGTCGTCGCGCGTCACCCTGGCCCCCTTGGATTCGTAGCGCATGGGGACGATCAGATCGACGCCATAGGGTTTTCCGTCCACGTGTTCATCGATCCAGGCCAGTTCGGCCTCCAGCTTTCCCGGGCCGATACCGGCTGCACCGAAGATGCCGAACCCGCCTGCCTTCGAGACCTCGACCACCACGTCACGGCAGTGGGAAAAGGCGATCAGCGGAAATTCGACGCCCAGCATTTCGGTCACGGCGGTACGCATGATTCTTCATCCTCCCCAGGGTACGTTCCCGCGGCGCCAGCATACTGACCCGCAGTCAATCATGCGCCGAGTGTGCCTTCGTTTGCATTTCAGTCCAATTCCTTTGAAAATCCGATCCATCCATCCAGCGAATGGAGGTTCGCCATCGCCATCGACCTGAGGAAACTGCGCCACGTCGTCGAGACGGCACGGTTCGAGAATGTCACGCGGGCGGCGGAGGCGCTTTACATCACCCAATCGGCACTGACCCGCAGCCTGGCGGATGTGGAGGCAGAACTCGGCACACCGCTCTTCGTCCGCCTGCCCCGGGGCGTGCGGGTCACGGACCAGGGACGCCGTTTCGTGGACCGGGCGCGGTTGATCATCGGCGACGTGGGTGACCTGCTCGCCGACATCCAGTGCCCGACACTGGTCGTGCACTGCAAAGGCGACCGCATGATTCAGTCATCGGCAGGGATAGACCTATCCAAGCGGATACCCCAGGCGAAGCTTGCGCTTATCGATAGTGATGACCACTGGTGGTTTACTGAAAACGCAGACGCCATACTAAAAGCGGCACGCCCATTTCTGGACAGGCCGGGAATTTAAAGCCCTGCTCTGTAAATTAATCTGCGGCTAATTAAGTCGCGCTTGGTTACGCT
>CAJYBQ010000245.1 GCA_913064755.1 uncultured Alphaproteobacteria bacterium | reverse complement strand
GCCATGAACGGCGCACCCCGCTGCATGCCGTCATCGGCTTCTCGGACATCATCCGCGACGGCATGTACGGCCCGGTCGGCAACGAACGCTACGCGGGCTACATCAACGACATCCACCACCGCGGCGTCCACCTGCTGTCCGTGATCAACGACATCCTCGACCTCTCCAAGGCCGAGGCGGGGCATCTGGAGGTCCGCGAGCAGGAAATCGCGCTGCACCTGATGATCGAATCCGCGCTGCGGATCGCGAAGGGGCGCGACGACGCGACCGGTCGCAGGATCATCGACCGGACGCTGGATCGTGAACTGCCGGAACTGGTCGGCGACAGCCGGCTGATCAAGCAGATCCTGATCAACCTGTTGTCGAACGCGACAAAGTTCACGGCACCGGGCGGCGAGATCGCCATCGACGTGCAACTGGTCAGCGACGGCATCGAACTGTCGGTCACCGATACCGGCATCGGGAATGCGGAACGTGCCCGCGAAAAGGTCGTCGAGCCATTAGTACAGCGTGATTCAGGCCTTCCCCGCCTTTTCGGAGGCACCGTACTTGCCATTACGACGTACCGAGCCCCGGCGGAACCGCACGACGTAACCCTCACCCTGTTCAGCCAGCAGGGTCAGGGCACCCGGGCTGTTCTCTGGTTTCCCGCAGCGCGCGTCGTCGAGCCCGAGACACTTCTCGACTGACAAATTTCAGACTCCGAGTAGACAAATACTCGCTGGTATAGTCTGCTACCTTTCAATAACGAGAAAACTGTCATTGGGGAGGCCTGTGTGGCGATGTCAGTAGCATCGACTGCCGGGGACGTGACTCTAAGCGTCAACGGTGTATCCAAATACTTCGGAGGTGTGCGCGCGGTAGACGACGTGTCTGTCGACATACCCACCGGCGATATCTTTTCGATCATCGGCCCGAACGGCGCGGGCAAGACGTCCCTGGTCAACATGATCAGCGGTTTCTACACGCCGAACACCGGGTCGATCGTCTTCAACGGCGAGGACATCACCGAGAGGCGCCCGAACGAACGCGCCCAGCGCGGGATCGCCCGTACCTTCCAGAACATCGCCCTGTTCGCCGGCATGAACGTGCTGGAGAACCTGATGCTCGGTCGTCATATCCACATGAAGTCGAACCTGCTCTCGGCCTGTGTCTACTGGGGGCCGAACCAGCGCGAGGAAGTCCGCCACCGCGCACGCTGCGAGGAAATCATCGATTTCCTGAAGCTGAACGATCTGCGCAAGCAGTCCACCGGCGCGCTGGCCTACGGCTTCCAGAAACGCGTGGAACTCGGCCGCGCCCTGGCGCTGGAGCCGACGCTGCTGCTGCTGGACGAGCCGATGGCCGGCATGAACTCCGAAGAGAAGGAGGACATGGCGCGATACATCCTCGATGTGAACGAGCAACTCGGAACCACGATCATCCTGATCGAGCATGACATGGGTGTCGTGATGGATATCTCGACCCACATCGCGGTGCTGGACCAGGGAACGAAGATTGCGGAAGGCACACCGGCAGAGATTCAGGCGAATCCTGCGGTGATCGCTGCCTACCTCGGCACATCACACTGATGGGGGACGTGGAGTGAGCAATACCAACACCCTCGGCGCGCTGTTGCTTGAGAACGAGCGCACCCGCCCGACCAAACCCGCGATCCGCGAGAAGGATCTGGGGATATGGCGCACCTACAGCTGGGCCGAATACGCCCAGAACGTGCGCGACTTCGCGATGGGCCTGGCCAGCCGCGGCTTCGGCCCCGGTGACAAGCTGTGTGTCGCAGGCAGCAACCGCCCGCGCCTCTACTGGGCGGAACTGGCCGCGGTCAGCCTCGGCGGCACCGCGGTTCCCGTCTACCAGGACGCCATCGCCACCGAATTGCAGTACGTGCTGAACAACGCGGACGTGAAGGTCATCGTCGCCGAGGATCAGGAGCAGGTCGACAAGATCCTCTCCCTGCGGGACGGGCTGACGGGCTTCGAATTCCTGATCTACGACGATGCCCGCGGCATGTCGGAACTGAAGGACGATCCGGCGGTCCTGAGTTTCGAGGAAGTCCAGGCAGAGGGCGTCGAGTACGGGCGCGCCAATCCGACAGCGTTCGCCGATGCCGTGGCCAGGGTGAAGCCCACCGACATCGCCTTCATGGCCTATACCTCCGGCACCACGGGCAATCCGAAGGGTGTCATGCTGTCCCACGACAACCTGGTGAAGACCTGCCAGACCTTCATGGACAACGAGGACGTGCGCGAAAGCGACGACCTGCTGTCCTACCTGCCGCTCGCCTGGGTGGGCGAGGCGCTCTACAGCACGACCCTGAGCCTGATGTCCGGCTGTGCCTGCAATTGCCCGGAAAGCCCGGAGACATTCCGGCGTGACGGGCGGGAACTGGGGGCAACCGGTTTCGTCGCGGCCCCACGCAGCCTGGAAATGATCCTTTCCGAGATCCAGGTGAAGGCCAATGAGGCATCGGGCCCGAAACGCGGGGTCTACAAGACGTGCCGGGATGGCTCGGCGGAGATCGCGACACGGAAGGACAAGGCCCTGCCCATCTCTTTCGCCAGCAAGCTGAAACGCGCGATCGGGGAGATCCTGGTCTACGGCCCCATCCGCGATCAATACGCGTTCAGGCGCGCCCGCTGGGTCTATGTCGGCGGCGCACCTCTCGGCCCCGACAGTTTCCGATTCTTCCGGGCCATGGGCGTGAACCTGAAGCAGGTCTACGGCTCGACGGAGGTGTCCGGCCTGGTCACCTTGCAGGACGACGACACCGCCTCGCCCGACCATGTCGGCACGCCATGCGCCGGGATCGACGTGCGGATTGCCGACAATGGCGAGGTGCAGATCAAGAGCGCCGGCGTCTTCCAGGGTTACTACAAGAACGAGGAAGCCAGCCGGGAAGCCCTGACGGAAGACGGCTGGTTCCGCACCGGCGACGCCGGCATCCTGGAAAGCACCGGGCACCTGACGATCATCGATCGCGCCAAGGATGTCGGCAAGCTGGTCGATGGATCGCCCTTCGCGCCGCAGTTCGTCGAGAACAAGCTGAAATTCAGCCCGTACATCTCCGAGGCCGTCTCCTTCGGTCACGAGAAGCCGTATGTCTGCGCGATGATCGCCATCGACATGAACACGGTGGGGAACTGGGCCGAGAAGCTGGGGCTGGCCTATACCAACTACATGGACCTGACCCACAAGCAGGAAGTGCGTCAGCTGATCCTGGAGGAAATCAAGCGCATCAACCCGTCGCTGCCCGAAGTGAGCCGGATCAAGCGGTTCCTGCTGCTGGCGAAGGACCTGGATGCGGATGATGCGGAGGTCACGCGAACCCGAAAACTGCGTCGCGGCTTCATCGCGGAAAAGTATGCGCCGGTCATCGACGCCTTCTATTCCGGCGATACCGAGATCGAGTTGGCCACGGAAGTCACGTTCGAGGACGGACCCAAATCCATGCTGGGTACGCGCCTGACCATTCTGGAAGCGGCCTGAGGGGGGATTTGAAATGGACATGTGCGCCGTCTGGTATTTCGTCGAGACAACAATCAACGGTGCCCTGATCGGGCTGATGTACGCCCTGATCGCACTGGGGTTCGTGCTGATCTACAAATCGACCGATGCCATCAACTTCGCCCAGGGCCAGTTCGTGATGATCTCGGGCGTCATGGTGGCAGCGCTCGCTGCCGACTACGGGGTGCCGGTCGTGTTCGGCGTGATCATCGCGCTGGTCTTCATGATCGGCTTCAATGTCATGCTGGAACGCATCGTCCTGCGCCCCATGATCGGCCGACCGGTGGTCGCGATCATCATGGCGACGATCGGGCTCGCGGCCTTCCTCGAAGGCCTGTTCCCGATGATCTTCGGTGCAACGACCCGTGCCCTCGACCTGGGCATTCCGAATGATCCGATCATTGTCGGACAGGTCTACCTGACCCCGATCAACGTGGTCGGCGGCGCGGTGGCACTCGCGTTCTTCGGTGTCTTCTCGATCTTCTTCATGAAGTCGAGGAAGGGCGTGGCACTGCGCGCCGTCGCCGACAGCCACCAGGTTTCCATGGCCATGGGGATCAACGTGGAACGCTACTTCGTCCTGGCCTGGTCCATGGCCGGTGTCGTGGCCGTGCTCGGGGGGCTGCTCTGGGGCAGCGCCATCGGCGTGGACAACACCCTGGCGGTCGTCGGGCTGAAGGTCTTCCCGGTCGTCATCCTGGGCGGCCTCGAAAGCATCGTCGGTGCCATCGTCGGCGGTGTCATCGTCGGCGTCATCGAAGCCTGGGGCGGCACCTACATCGACCCGGCAATGACTCAACCCTGGTTCAGAGAGTTCTTCCCCTTCGAAGGCGGCGGAACGAAGGACTTCCTTCCCTACCTGCTGATGATCGTGGTGCTGTTCTTCAAGCCCTACGGCCTGTTCGGCAAAGTCATCATCGAAAGGGTCTGAGGCCGTGTTTCATCGCGAAAGTGGATATTACAAGACCAGCTACGCCAGCGACTCCGCGCTGTACCCGCTGCCCATCGCCCGGTTCGCCGTTGCCGGCTTCGCCATCCTGTTCTTCGTCGTCGCGCCGCTGGCCGTCAGCAGCTACTACCTGACGATCCTGAACCTGGTCGGCATTGCCATCGTCGGCGCGCTGGGGCTGAACATCCTGGTCGGGCTGACCGGCCAGATATCGATCGGCCACGCGGCGTTCATGTCGGTGGGGGCCTATACGGCGGCCAACCTTGCAACCCGGTTCGACCTGCCGTTCTGGATCACGCTGCCCGCCGGCGGCCTGATGGCGGCGGCGATCGGCATCGTCGTCGGTTTCCCGTCGGTGCGCATCAAGGGGCTGTATCTCGCCATTTCGACCCTGGCGGCCCAGTTCATCATCGACTGGTTCATCGTCCATACCCCCGCCATCTCCGGCGGGTTCCAGGCATCGATCCAGGTGCCGCGGCCCACTGTTTTCGGCATCGTCCTGGATACGCAGCGGGAACTGTACCTGTTCATCCTCGTCATCGTGGTGATCGCCATAGTCGTGGCGCTCAACATCGCGCGCAGCCGCGTCGGTCGGGCCTTCATCGCCATTCGCGACCAGGACATCGCGGCCGAGATCCTGGGCATCGATGTCCGCCGCTACAAGCTGATGGCCTTCGCCATCTCGTCCTTCTACGCGGGTGTCACCGGGGTGCTCTACACCTACTACTCCGGTGTCGCGAACAACGAGTTCTTCCCGCTTGTGGTGTCGATCGACTACCTCGCCATGGTGATCATCGGCGGGATGGGATCGGTGCTCGGGGCGATCTTCGGTGCCACGTTCGTCACGCTGCTGCCCATTGCCATCGACCTGGTCATGTCGTCGCTCGGCCCGTACCTGATCGACGACATGGGCACGCTGTCCGGGATCAAGTCGCACATGCGCCTGATCCTCTTTGGCGGCCTGATCATGTTTTTCCTGGTTGTGGAACCGGATGGTCTGAACCGCTTGTGGCTCAATATCCGGAGTTATTTCCGGGTCTGGCCGTTTTCGTACTAATCTGTCGCCAAGCCTCTTTCAGCAGAATGATGAGGCGCGAAAATATAGGGAGGAACCACCCATGAAGAAGATTTTGACATCCATTGCGGTGCTTGGCGGTCTTGCCGCCATGACTGCCGCCCATGCCGGGGAGATCGTCATCGGCCAGATGACGGACCGCACCGGCCCGACGGCGAACGTCGGCAACCCGATGGCAGACGGTGCCCGCGATTACATCGACCTGATCAATTCCCAGGGCGGCGTCGGCGGTCAC
>CAJYBQ010000244.1 GCA_913064755.1 uncultured Alphaproteobacteria bacterium | reverse complement strand
CGGGACAACCGAGTCACCACGCCCGGCGCCGCCTTGTCCGTCAGCGCGACTTCCAGCCTGTCGGGGCGATAGCTCACCAGCCTGACGTTATGTGTCAGTTCACCGGCAAGGTTGTTCTCGCCCTTGTCCCCCACGTAGCGAACGAGGTCCCTGAAATCCGCCGGCCCGGCGGCGTGCGGCGGCGCCACCGCGACCTCCTGTTCGGCAGGCGGTGCCACGTCGGGCGCGGGTTCGGGCTGATAGAGAGGCTCCTCGGCCGGTTCGCGCTGCGCCTGGCTGGCCGCACCACCCCCGCGGAAGGCAACCACCGAGCCACCGTTGCCACCGGAGGAATTGCCACTGGGGGAATTGCCACCATGGGAACTGACGCCAGCAGGACCGTCACCCGATGCGCTGGATCCCTGTGCCGCTCCCGCGCCGTGCGCCCTGCCCTGCGCCGTCGCACCACCACCGGACTGCAAGCGTTTCAGCAGGTCCGCCGGGTCCGGCAGGTTGGTGGCATAGGCCAGCCGGATCAGGGTCATCTCCGCCGCTGCCATGGGTGCCGGCGCGATGCGGCATTCCTCGATCCCCTTCAGCAGCAGCGACCAGGCGCGGCTGAGCGCCGGCATCGCCAGCGCGGCAGCCAGGGCCGCGCCCTTCTCCCGCTCCGGCCCCGAACGGGCTTCCGGTGGCTCGTTGCCCGGTGCCAGCCGCTCCGCCGACAGCCAGTGCGTGATCTCCAGCATGTCCTGCAGCACGATCTGGGCCTCGGCCCCGGCATCGTGCAGTTCCCGCAGCAGCAGCAGCGCCTCCGCGGCCTTGCCGCCCATCACCGCCTCGAACAGGTCCAGCACGCGCATCCTGTCGGCCAGGCCGAGCATGTCGCGGACCAGCGCCGTGTCCGCCTTGCCCGCCCCCTGCGCGATGGCCTGGTCGAGCAGTGACAGCGAATCGCGGACGGAGCCTTCCGCCGCGCGCGCGATCAGTTGCAGGGCACCCGGGTCGACCTCCGCCTGTTCCTTCTCCGCGATCCCGGAGAGATGCGCGATCAGCTTGTCGGCCGGCACCCGACGCAGGTCGAAACGCTGGCAGCGTGACAGCACCGTGACCGGCACCTTGCGGATTTCCGTGGTGGCAAAGATGAAGATGACGTGGGCGGGCGGTTCCTCCAGCGTCTTCAGCAGCGCGTTGAAGGAGTTCGACGAGAGCATGTGCACCTCGTCGATGATGTAGACCTTGGTACGGGCCTGGACCGGCAGGTAGGGAACGCCGTCGAGCAGTTCCCGCATCTGCTCCACCTTGGTGCGCGACGCGGCATCCAGTTCCTGCACGTCGATGTGGCGACCATCGACGATCGCGCGGCAATCCTCGCAGGTGCCGCAGGGATTCATCGTCGGCCCGTCGGCATTGCGGCAGTTCAGGGCCTTGGCGATGATGCGCGCCGTCGTTGTCTTGCCCACGCCGCGCACGCCGGTCAGCATGTAGCCGTGATGCAGCCGGTTGCGCGCGATCGCATTGCCCAGGGTGCGCACAAGCGCCTCCTGCCCGATCAGTTCGTCGAATGTCTGGGGGCGGTATTTCCGGGCGAGGACCTGGTAGGGTACAGCGTTCGTGCCGCTCATGTCCCGAGTACCTCGATTTCCCTGCAGTCCGGCCCCGGGGCCAAGCATGTCATGCCCGCCGATGCGCTTGAAGGAGGAGGCTGCCAGCGACCCGCACCGAATTCGTTACGGCTGCTTCCTTCCGGATCTGACCGGGTTGGCGAGTGGCACGTCCACCGACAACCTCCCACGCGCCTTATGCCGCGTTTGCACCATGGAACGCAAGAGGGTGCTATAGTAGGATCGGACAACAATCCGGCTGCGCGGGGACACTCCCGCGTGAGTGCAGGAATTGCTTAACCCTGACGTCCTAGGATCCAGCCCATGAGACAGGTATACAAGACCACCGCCCGCGCGGGCTCGCACTATGTTCCGAAGGTCAAGGTCGACGCATTGCTGCTGATGACCGATGGCACCGAGATCGAAGGCAGCGTGTTCATCCGCGCGACGGAGCGTGTGCTGGATCTGCTCAACGGGCCGGGTGATTTCTTCCCCGTGCTCTGCAACCGGACAGGTGACATCACGATCGTCAACAAGAAGGCGATCAACAACCTGAAACCGATGGACAGCAAGGACTGATCCGACCGGATGATGCGCGGTCACGGCACCGCGATGCGGCCCCTGTCAACCTGCCCGATCTGCCCTGAAACCTGGCGATGAGTTCAGCCGGTGGCCCGTTCGGCCGCCCGCTTCTCGGCATCCGCGCGCTGTTCGCGGTACAGGATGAACATCCCGCTGCCCATGATGACGAATGCGCCGACCAGCATGCCGATACCCGGCACCTCGCCGAAGAAGATCGCCCCCGCGATGATGGACCAGAGCAGTTCCGTGTAGACGAAGGGCGCGATCATCGACGCCTCCGTCTGCTCGAAGGCCTTGATCATCAGGAAATGGCCGGTGCCGCCGATGGTTCCCATGGCCGCGAACATCAGCCAGTGGATCGGTTCGGGGTTCTGCCAGATGAACGGCAGCGGAATGGTCGCGACCACCGCGCCGACGATGGCGGTGTAGAACAGTGAATTCAGCGGCGGGGCCGCACCACGGATCAGCCGCGTCATGATCATGAAGGTCGCGTAGCAGGCCGCCATGGCCAGCGGCAGCAGCGACCAGGCGCTGAAACTTGCCTGGTCAGGCCGCAGGATCGCGATGACGCCGACAAAGCCGATCGCCACGGCCACCAGGCGGCGCGGCCCGACCTTTTCCTTAAGGATCAGGATCGACAGCACCGTGACGATCAGCGGCGCGACGTAGCCGATGGCCGAAACCTCCGCCATCGGCATGATGCTGAGCGAGGTGAAGCCGAACACGGTGGCGGCGAAGACCACGATGGACCGCGTGATCTGCAGCCCCACGCGCCTTGTCTTGAACAGGCTGCCGATGCGGCGCGGACACATCACCATGATCAGCAGCACGTGGAAGAAGTAACGTGCCCAGACCACCTGCTCCACCGGGTATATCCCGGCCAGCGTCTTGGCCAGCGTACCCATGCCCACGAAGAGCACGAGCGCCAGGCAATAGAGCCCGACACCGCGAATGGGACCTTCGACGGTCAAGAGCTGTACCAGTCTGTCCTTCCGCCCGAGGGGGCGGACGAGGGGCGTGGCGGCCGGGTCTTGTTGCACTGCATCAGTCATGTCCGGCATTGTGGGTTTCAGTTCGCACTTGCACAAACGACATTACTGCGCAAAGCCCTGCATCAAACGCATGGCAGCCAGAATAATCGCGTCATGACAAATGGTTAAGAAATCATGCGTCTGCGCGCATTGGCCTCGGCTCGCCGAAGAGATAACCTTGGGCCAGGGTCAGGTCATCCTCGACCAGGTCCAGCACCTGTTCCTCGTTCTCCACCTTGGCGGCGATCAGGGTCATGCCCTTGGCGCGCAGCTTCTCGACCAGCAGGGGCAGGGGCCGGTCGGGCTGGGCAAAGTCCTTCAGCACGTGTGCATCGACCTTTGCGAAGGCGACACCGCGTTCGGCCAGGGCCACCAGGTCGACGTCGGCACGGTCGATATTGTCGACGGACAGGCGGAACCCCATCCGCTTCAGGCTGTCGAGATGCTCCGCCACGGCGTCCGTCGCCTGCATCAGGCGATCAGCCTCGATCTCGAACACCAGCCGCCCGGCGAGATCGCGGTTTGCCACGAGGAATTCGAGGAACTGTTCGAAGAAGGTCTCGTCTTCAAGCGTGGCCATCGACAGGTTGCAGAAGAAACCGAAGCCCGCATCCTCGTTGCGTCGCCGTTTCAGGGCCTGGACACAGCGGAACAGCGACAGGTTGTCGATGGTGTCGGTCAGCCCGGCCTGCTCCGCCACCGGCATGTACTGATGCGGTGCGATCACGCGGTTGTCGCCATCGCGCAAGCGGGTCAGGCATTCGTGAAATGCCACCCGGCGCTGCGGCAACTGCACCACGGGCTGAAGATACAGGTCGATGCGATTGTCCTTCAGTGCCGCCAGCACGGCCTCGATCAGCGGCTGGCCTTCCAGGTCCGCCGGTCCGCCGTTTGCAGGGGCGGACAGGCCACGCCCGGCCGTCATGTTGCCGGAGGCGATACGGGCCAGTTGCGACCGGACCAGCCGCATCTCGGTGACCAGTTCCTCCTGGTCGCGATGCTGGCGCAGGGCGTCCAGTTCCGCCGTCAGTTCGGCAATGGCCTCGTCCTGCCCCTCGCGCGCCGCGCGCTCGGCATCCAGGCTGCGCATCAGCAACCGCCGCTCCAGCCGACGCGCCGCGCCTTCGCCGGACAGCACGCCGAGTGCCAGCACCAGCAACCCGGTGAAGGATGCATCGTACAGGGTCGTATCCGGCACGAAGCGGAAGGTCGCGACGCCGACGGCGGCCGCGACCAGCAGGCTGGCGATATGAAACAGGGTAAGCGCCGTCAACGGCATACGATCCACAACCTTCCGAGATTCGTATAGACTGGCAGTCAGTGATAGCGGGATCGGGTTACGCCATGGTTAACAGGAATTTGCCAAGGGGCTCGACGCCTTCCGTGCCGGATCACGCCCCGGGCCGACGGCGGGCACTGATGCTGGGCCTGGCGGTCGTCGCGGGGTTGACCAGCCTCGCCCATTTGCCCGTGCAGGCCGATCCGGTCAGCGCGCATGACTTCAGCTTCACCTCCATCGACGGTGAGCCCCTGCCGATGAGCAGGTTTCGTGGCAAGGCCGTGCTGCTGGTCAACACGGCCTCCCACTGCGGCTACACCCACCAGTACGACGGCTTGCAGGCACTCTGGACCACCTACCGTGACCGGGGCCTCGTGGTGCTCGGGGTACCATCGGACGACTTCGACCAGGAACTGGGATCGGAGGCCGCGATAAAGCGGTTCTGCGAGGTCAATTTCGCCATCGACTTTCCGATGACCGAACGACAGTCGGTGCGGGGACGCGACGCCCACCCGCTCTATCGCTGGATCGCCGAGAACAAGGGGCGCGCTGCGGCACCGCGCTGGAACTTCTACAAGTACCTGATCACGCCGGACGGGCAGGTCGCGGGCAACTGGCCCAGCCGGGTCGGTCCGGGCTCGAGCGAACTGCGCGCCGCCATCGAGGCCGCCTTGCCGCCTGCCTGAGACAGGGCACCGACGGTCAGCCGCAAGCAGGCCTTGCTGCGCGAGGTCAGCGTTCGGTCAGCTTCAATTCGATGCGACGGTTGCGGCGCCTCGCCAGTTCGCTGTCCCCCGCCTCCAGCGGATGAAACTCGCCGAAGCCCGTCGGGGCCAGGCGGTCGGGCGCGATGCCTTGCTGGATCAGGTATTTCGACACCGCTATCGCCCGCGCCGCCGACAATTCCCAGTTGGACGGGAAACGGGCGGTATTGATCGGCACGCTGTCGGTATGGCCGTCGATGCGCAGGATCCAGTTGATGTCCTGGGGGATCTTCGCGGAGATGTCGAGCAGGGTCTCGGCCAGCTTCGTCAGCTGAATCCGTCCCGCCACACCCATCTCCGCGCTGCCGGACCCGAACAGGACTTCTGACTGGAACACGAACCGGTCGCCGACGATGCGAATGCCGTCCTGACCACGCAACACTTCACGCAGGCGGCCGAAGAATTCTGAGCGATAGCGCGAAAGCTTCTCCACCTGGGCGGCCAGCGCCCGGTTCAGGCGGCGCCCCAGATCAGCAATGGTGGCCTTGCTCTCCGCATCCTTCGCCTCGAACTCATCCAGCAGTGACTGGATCTGCGCCAATTG
>CAJYBQ010000243.1 GCA_913064755.1 uncultured Alphaproteobacteria bacterium | reverse complement strand
TTATAAGCTGGAGTCAGTCTGGCTGAGCACACAGGACCGCTACATCCTGAAATGGCATGGTGAGCAAGACAAGGTCAATGGCGACAAGAGCGCCGATAATTCGCAGATCACAGGTAAGTACGATTACTTTCTGGAGGGTGATTACTATGTCGGTGCAATGGCTTTCGCAGAGCAGGATGAATTTACTGATTTGGACCTGCGTTACTTGATTGGCCCCTACATAGGACGTCAGTTTTACAATCAGCCAATATTCACTCTGTCGGCTGAGCTGGGCGCATCGTACGTGAATGAAAGCTTCGAGACTGCAGATGATGATGATTATGCGGCGGCAAACTGGATGATAAATGCCAGCAGTAACTATCTTGGTGGTGACTCGCGGCTCTATTTTGACCAGACAGGCGTCTGGAGCCTCGATGACATGGGCGATGGTGAAGGGCGACAGCTTTTCAGCCGGATTGATCAGCTCCTCGACCTCAAGCCCGAGCATCGGCAGGGTGTCGCAGATCTGCTCGAGCGTGGCATCGGTCTCGAGATGCTCTTTCAGCCAGGACAGCGAGAACTTCATCGGTTGAGCCCTCCGGCCAGATTGGGAACATCGAAGGGCATGAAGCCGTAATGCTTCAGCCAGCGCAGGTCGCTGTCATAGAACGGGCGCAGGTCGGGAATGCCGTATTTCAGCATGGCAATCCGCTCGATCCCCATACCGAAGGCGAAGCCCTGATATTCGGTCGAGTCGATGCCGCAATATTCCAGCACCTTCGGGTGCACCATGCCGCAGCCGAGAATTTCCAGCCAGTCGTCGCCGGCGCCGATTTTCAGCTCGCCCCCGGCCCGGCTACAGCCGATATCCATTTCCGCCGACGGTTCGGTGAAAGGAAAATAGCTTGGCCGGAAACGGGCCGGCACGTCGGGCACTTCGAAATAGGCGCGGCAGAATTCGATCAGGCATCCCTTTAGGTGTCCCATATGGCTGGTCTTGTCGATGACCAGCCCTTCGACCTGATGGAACATCGGCGTATGGGTCATGTCGGAATCGCAACGATAGGTGCGGCCCGGCGCGATGATCCGCAGCGGCGGTGTCGTCGACTGCATGGTACGGACCTGCACCGGCGAGGTATGCGTGCGCAGCACCGGCCGTTCGCCATCCGCGCCTTCCGGCAGGTAGAAGGTATCGTGCATCTGCCGGGCGGGATGTTCCGGCGGAATGTTCAGGGCCGTGAAGTTGTGGAAATCGTCTTCGATATCCGGGCCTTCGGCGACCGAAAAACCCATCTCGCCGAAAATCGCGATGATTTCGTCGAAGGTCTGGCTGATCGGATGCAAACGCCCTTCATTTTCCGGGCGTACCGGCAGGGTGATGTCCACCCGTTCCGCCACCAGTTCCGCTTCAAGCGCCGCGTCCGCCAGCCCGCCCTGGCGGGCATCGATGGCATCGGATACAGCGGTCTTGACCGCGTTCAGGGACTGACCGGCCGTGCGCCGTTCATCGGCGTCCAGCTTGCCCAGCCCCTTCATCAGCTCCGTTACCCGGCCCTTGCGGCCGAGCGCCGAAACGCGAATCGATTCAAGCGCGTCGAGACTGTCCGCCGCCGCGACGGCAGACAGCAGTTCTTCGCGCAATTCGTCGAGATTTTCCATCACCGGACCTGCCCGCGGTTGACGGCGCTATTTCGGGAGCGCCGCCTGTGCCTGCGTGACCAGTGCCTGGAATGCATCGGGTTCGTGGATTGCGATATCCGACAGCACCTTGCGGTCGAGATCGATCCCGGCCAGCTTCAGACCATTGATGAAGGTCGAATAGGTCATGCCGTGCTGACGGACGCCGGCATTGATGCGCTGGATCCAGAGACGCCGGAAATCGCGCTTCTTGGTGCGACGATCACGATAGGCGTATTGCAGGTCCTTATGGACCCGCTGGATAGCAGCGCGAAACGTATTCTTGGACCGGCCGCGCGAACCCTTGGCAGCCTTGATGACCTTGCGGGGGCGGGCGTGCGTGGTGACGCCCCGTTTTACTCGAGACATATATCTGGCTCCGTTTTCTTAAAGGTTCGGCAGGAAATGACGCTTGACGACCTTGGCATCCGCCGCGGCCATGATCTGCGTACCGCGATTGGTGCGCTTCATCTTCTGCGACCGGCGGCGCAGCATGTGCGACAGGCACGCGCTGTTAAAACGGACCTTGCCTTTTGCGGTAATACGGACCCGTTTCTTGGAACTGGACTTTTTCTTCAAATTGGGCATTTCGGTTTCCTCTTTGAGCGAAAGTGTTTTGCGGTTTCAAAAAACCACCGTTATTTGACGGTCAGGGCATACCCAGGGCCACAGCCGCCGCGTTGAGGCGCGCCTTATACCCCCCAAAACGGCACAACGCAAGGCCGCGAGCCGCTTGACGACATGGGCACCGGCCCGCACATTGCCGCAAAACGCATATTCAACAGGGGGACATCATGGATTTGAACCTGGCAGGCAAGACAGCGCTGGTCACCGGCGCGTCCAAGGGCATCGGTCTGGCGGTTGCGCGGGCCCTGGCGGCGGAAGGCTGCAACCTGCATCTGGCATCGCGGACACAGGCGGATCTGGAAGCCGCTCGTGATGGAATCAACGGCGATTTCGGCGCGCAGGTCACCATCCATGCAGCGGACCTGTCCAACGGCGACCGGGTCCGGCAACTGGCAAAGGATACGGCCGGCATCGATATTCCGGTCAACAATGCGGGCCCGATTCCGTTCCGCAGCCTCGACCTGGTCGATGTCGATATTGCCGGTTTCCCGCTCCGCATCGACGAAGACAGGCTTCGCACCGACATATTCGACGGCATGTGCCGTGGCGGTGTGGGTCTGGGCCGGCACGATGACCTCGTCCCCCGGACCCAGGCCAAGCTGGAAATACCCCAGGTGCAGGCCCGCCGTGCAGGACGATACGGTCACCGCCTCGCCACCATGGGCGAAGGCCGCGAAATCTTCCTCGAACTTCAGCGCGCGCGGACCATGAACCAGGATCGGGCTGTCCAGAACCTCCAGGACAGCGCGCCGTTCGGCATCGCCGATGATCGGACGACCGAAATGGATCTGGCGGAAATCGGCTGTTTCAGAGCTGCTCGACTGCGACGGATCGGCCGCTGTGCGCGGCGCGTTCGATGGCAAAGCAGACGGAGAGGGAGCGGAATACGTCATCTGCACTCACCTCCGGCACGCGGTCATTGAGAACCGCGTCCACGAAATCTTGTAACAGGTCACCCTTGTCGACACCGGGATAGGCCTCCGTCATTGTTTCCGGCCTTCTGCCGGGATGACGATCACGGTAAACAAACGCACTTTCCAAACCGTTAACGAAACTGGCGTTCGTGCCGTAGACCTCCAGCTTGTGGAAATGCGGGTGCACGCAACCACCGTTGCAGCCGATCTTGGCCACCATTCCGCTCTCGAAACGAACCAGTGCCTGAACCAGATCGAAGTTGGCGAAGCCGCTGTCCGCGGTGGCGATGCGATTGCCCATCGCGCTGACCTCCACCGCCCGATCGCCGGTCAGCCAGAGCACCAGGTCCACCATGTGCACCGCACCGCCCAGTACCAGGCTGTACCCCGGCTGCGTCCCGCGCCAGCCGCCCAGCAGCTTGTGGATGCGGCCGTACTGGTAGTCGGCGTCGATGTGAAACAACTGGCCGTAGTCGCCGTTCGCGATATCGGCCCGCAGTTTCAGGAAGCGCGGGCACCGGCGCAGGATCAGGTTGGAGGAGATCTTGAGGTGCGGTTTCGCGTTCAGCGCGGCCCGCACCTGCCGGGCATGGTCGATCTCCAGCACCAGCGGCTTCTCGACGAAGACGTGCTTGTCGGCGGCAATCGCCCGTATGACCTGCGCGAAGTGATCCTGGTCGTGGGAAGCGATGGAGACAATGGACACGTCCGGTTCGTCCAGCACCGCGTCGGCACTGTCGGCGATCTCCCGCCCCGGGAACCGGGTCGCCACGTCCGCGCGCTTGTCGGCGCAGAAATCGGCCAGTCGCGTGACCTTGCAGTCGGGGTGGCGTTCATAGCCGCCGATGTGGCGTTCGCCGACTCCGAGGCCGATGATACCGGCCTGGATCAGAGGGCGGGCGTCGGTCGCTGTCACGCGACGATCCTGCCCGCGGTCTTCGGCAGGGCCGCAAGTTCTTCCCAGTGGTACCGACACGAGGGGGCATCAAGCGTGTGGGCAATTTCCCGGAACCGCTCGAAATCCTCTTCCGTGTCCACCACCATCGACGCGTCGCCAAGTTCGGCCTGCGCCGTGATGTTGACGATGCGATAGCGGTCCGGACTGCGATAGAACCAGGGCGTCACGTGTTCCCGGTCGGACGCGTCGGTCATTTCCACCTCCGCCTCCAGGAAGATATCGGACCGGATGACTTCCACCGACTGGCCCTTGGGAAAGCTGCGGGGAAAGACGTTGGTCACCAGGTCGGCACCGGTTTCGCGGAACCGTTCCACGGCACCGTCCACCAGGCGTCGATCGATCAAGGGGCTGTCACCGGACACGCGCACGAAACCGGCGACCGGAAACCGGTCCAGCACTTCGCGGAAACGGCCGGCAACATTGTCCAGCGAGCCGCGTACCACGGGGATGTTGCGCCCCGTGCAATGGGCGGCGAGCGCGTCATCCAGCGGATCATCGGACGTGGCGACGATCACCGGCCGCGCGGTGCGGCAGCGTTCCAGCGCATCCAGCGTGAAGTCGATCAGCCGACGCCCGGCAACCGGGCGCATCACCTTGGCGGGACAGCGGGTCGACCCCGTGCGCGCCTGAACGATGATCGGCACGAGATCATGCATCGATCTTCTCCGTCGTCCGCGTCGAGAGACCGAGACGCCGGGCCGTGGATTCCCGCGCAGCCTTGCAGGGAACGGACGGCCATTCGGCACGATTGGTGGCGACGAAGATCTCGGCCTTGGGGAACCAGGGTTCGATGCCTGCCCCGAAATGGAAGCGGTCGGCCTTGTGCAGCAGTGTCACCGAAGGCACGCCGATGGCCCCGGCAATCGCGACCGGCGACGACGAGATGGAGACGACGAAGTCCAGCGCCGCGGTATAGGCCGCCGCTTCGTCCAGCTGGTTGCGCCGGTCGATGTCGTCCCAGTCATGCAGGTCGACGCCGTATTCCGCCTTCAGCTTCGCCCTGTCCTCCGCCGCGTCCTTGTACATGACGTCGATGAAGTGGACGCCCGCGTCCTGCAGGTCGAAGAAGGGCTCGAAATCGCTCAGGGACATGTAGCCCTTGGCGCGGATCGGGGTGATGAAACCACCGGACCAGCACAGTCCGACCTTCGGCCCATCGCACAGGGCATCGAAGCGTTCCTTCCAGAACGCCACCCGCTCCGGGTCCGGCACCAGGTAGGGATCGGGCCGGTGGAAGCTTTCCAGGTCGGGCCGCAGCAGGCTGAAGATGGAGCCGGAGGGAATGAACAGGTCCGGCTTCGGAACACCGTCGTCCTTCAGCCAGCCGTAGTGGCGATTGATCTTGTTGTTGGACCGGAACGTGACGTGGCGATGCACGGTGGCATCGGGGAACGAGCGCTGGAACCAGGTCACCAGGCGATGGTCGCATTCGATGATCACGTGGCCTGCACGGTCGATCACTTCCTGGAAGGCGCTGGCAAAGATGATCGCATCACCGATGCCCTGCTCGTCGGAGATCAGCAGGGTCTTGTCGGAAATGTCCTCGCCGTTCCAGGGCGGCAGGCACTGCCCGCAGACCCCGCAGTCACCGCGCTTTCGGCCCAGGCGCCCTCACTACTCGGTCCACCCCG
>CAJYBQ010000242.1 GCA_913064755.1 uncultured Alphaproteobacteria bacterium | reverse complement strand
AAACAAAGTGTACTGACGTCAACAACATGCAACTGACAGCGGGCGAGCACTCTGAACCGGGAACGGGTTCACAGCGAGTACTACATCAAGTACCCACAGCCTAGGTTTTACAGGCAACCGATCATGCGGCGGCCCTGTTCAACATGGAAACACCGGGCCACATCTATTCGCGCATCTCGAACCCCACCGTCGCGGTGCTGGAAGAACGGCTGGCCGCACTGGAAGGCGGCGTCGGTGCCGTCTGCACCGCATCGGGCCAGGCCGCGCTGCACGTCGGCATTGCCACCCTGATGGGCCAGGGCGGGCACATCGTCAGTTCCGCCTCCGTCTACGGCGGCAGCCACAACATGTTCCACCACACCCTGCCGCGATTCGGCATCACCACGACATTCGTCGATCCCCGCGACACGGAAGGCTTCGCCAGGGCCATCCGGCCCGAAACGCGGCTGGTGTTCGGCGAGACGCTCGGCAACCCCGGGCTGGAGATCATGGACATGCCGGCGGTGGCGAAGATCGCCCATGACAACGGCATTCCGCTGATGATCGACAATACCTTTGCCACGCCGTACCTGTTCCGCCCGCTGGAGCATGGCGCGGATATCGTCATGCATTCGGCCACCAAGTTCCTGGGCGGTCACGGTGTTGCCCTGGGCGGTGTGCTGATCGACGGCGGCCGGTTCGACTGGGCGGCATCCGGCAAGTTCCCGACCCTGACCGAACCCTACGAGGGCTATCACGGCCTGAATTTCTGGGAGGAATACGGCCCCGCGGCCTTTGCCATGCGTGCGCGCGGCGAAGGCGTGCGCGATTTCGGTGCCTGCCTGAGCCCGCAGAACGCCTTCTACCTGCTGCAGGGTGTCGAGACACTGCATGTGCGCATGCCGCGCCACGTGGAGAACGCGCAGAAGGTGGCCACGTTCCTGGAGGGCAACGATGCCGTCAACTGGGTCTCCTACCCCGACCTGCCGAGCCATCCCGATCATGCCCGGGCCAGGGAACTGATGCCCAGGGGCGCCGGCGCGATCTTCAGTTTCGGCGTGAAGGGTGGCCGCGAAGCGGGCCGCGCGTTCATCGAGGCACTGAACATCTTCTCCCACCTGGCGAATGTCGGGGACGCCAAGTCCCTGGTCATCCATCCGGCGTCCACGACACATCAGCAGATGGACGCGGCAGCGCTGAAGGCGGCCGGCATCGGGGAAGACATGATCAGGCTGTCCGTCGGCATGGAAGACGCCGGCGACCTGATCGACGATCTGAAACAGGCCCTGCGCGCCGCCCAGCGCGCTGTTCCCATGGCGGCGGAGTGAGCGATCATGCAGTTCGAAGTTGATGGTCACCCCGTCTATGCCCACACCGGGGGCAAGGATTTCGACCCCACCGGTGACGTTGTCGTCCTGATCCACGGTGCCGCGATGAGCCACCTCGCCTGGTCCCTGCAGACCCGGTACCTGGCGCATCATGGCCTCAGCGTCCTGTCGCTGGACCTGCCCGGCTGCGGCAAGTCAGGCGGTGACCTGCCCGAATCCATCCCCGACGCCGCCGAATGGCTGGTCCGGGTGCTGGATACCCTGGGGATCACCCGCCCTTCCCTGGTGGGACATTCGATGGGCGCCCTTATCGCGCTGCAGGTCGCGGGAACCCATCCTGACCGGGTGAACAGGCTGGTCCTGATGGGTGTCGGTTATCCGATGGCCGTCAACGATGCATTCCTGGACGCTGCGGACAAGGACCTGCCCCTCGCCATCGGCCTGATGAATGACTGGGCGCATGGCCGTCGTGCCCATATCGGCGGCTTCCAGGTCCCGGGCCTGTGGATGATCGGTGCGGATACGCGCGTGGTCCAGCAGGCCGCGCCCGGCGTCATGCATCGTCACCTTTCGATCTGCAACGCCTACGACGGCGGCGAAGCCGCCGCGGCGGCCGTCACCTGCCCCACGCATCTGATCCTGGGCGCGAACGACAACATGACCCCGGCGAAAGTCGGCTTGAAGCTCGCAAGACTGGTGAAGGGCGCCGAGGCCACCGTCATCCCCGAATGTGGACACATGATGATGACGGAGCAGGCGACCGCAGTGATGCAAGCGCTGAAACCAGCACTTGGCATCTGAGAGCGACGCCCCGGCCCGACCAGGAATGATCGAACGTCCGACGAAGACAGGCCCGGTGCGCCCGAGCCCCTGGGACGCCATCGGCGTGCTGTTCTTCTGCTTCGTCCTTGGCATGGTGGCGCGTGGCATGTTCGACAGTTTCGTCGTCATGCTTCGGCCGCTGGATGAAAGCCATGACTGGGATCGCGATCAGCTGACCGCGATCTATGCCATTGCCATGACATGCTGGGGCATGGGCGCCCCCCTCGCCGGCTGGGTGTTCGACCGCTACGGCCCCCGCAGCGTCTACCTGGGCGGCCTGTTCCTGATGGTTGGCGGCATGCTGCTGGCCAGCACCGACCACGGGCTGTGGAGCTGCTACCTGGGCCCCGGCGTGGCGGTCGGCACCGCGGGGGCAATGCTGGGCAACGTCACCCATGCCGCGCTGGTCAGCCGCTGGTTCGACAAGCGTCGCGCGGCGGCGCTGGGCCTGGTGCATTCGTCCATGGGCATCGGGGTCCTGGTGTTCTCCCCGCTGTCACACCTGCTGATCGATGAACTCGGCTGGCAACTTGCCTATCGCTGGCTCGCCGCGATCGGCCTCGGCATCCTGCTGCCCGTCGTGCTGTTCGCCCCCTGGAAACGCTTCCTGAGGGGCAATCCGGCGATCATGACATCCGTCAACCGCCGGGACCCGGCCAGCGGCCAGGACGCGGGGGCGGAGAGGGCGCAGTTCACTTCCCTCGCCGGGGCCATGAAGACCTGGTATTTCTGGAGCCTTGCCTGGATCTACGCCACCACGGGTGCCGGGGTCTACGTCGCGGTGACACAGCAGGTCGACTACTTCCAGACCGTCGGCATTCCGCCCCTCGACGCGGCCAGCCTCTACGGCATCACCGGCGCGATGGCCCCCATCGGCATGATCGGGTTCGGCTTCCTGGCGGATCGCTTCGGCATCCTGCCCTCGGCGACGCTTTCCTAGGCCCGGACCCTGCTGGCGTATATCGGGTTCCTGTCACTGGCAGGTGACCTGAACATGGTCGTGCTGTATGGCTCCATAGTCTGTCTCGGCCTGACGCTGGGCAGCCGCGGACCCATGATCTCATCCATCGCGTCGCGCCTGTTCCAGGGGCCGGCATTCGGGCGGATCTACGGCTTCATGCTGGCTGCCGGGGGTGCCGGGGGCGGACTGGGTGCCTGGATCGGCGGTTTCGTTCAGGAATCCACCCATGGATACGCGGCCCTGTATTATTCGGGTGCGGCAATCCTGATCATCGGCGGCGTGCCGTTCATATTCCTCGCGCGGCTGATCGCGCGCTAGACTGCAACATGACCAACAACCACACGGTTCTGGGGAGGACACGATGGATTTCAGAATGACCGAGGAGCAGGAAGCAATCCGCGATGCGGTGCAGAAGACCTGCGAACCCTTTGACGATGCCTACTGGCTGGACCGCGACGAAACCGGGATATTTCCCGACGATTTCCACAAGGCCATGGCTGACGGCGGCTGGCTGGGCATCACGATGCCGGAGGAATACGGCGGGGCCGGCCTGGGCGTGAAGGAAGCCGCGATCATGATGCACACGATCGCGAAGTCGTCCGGCGCGCAGAGCGCGGCATCCGCGGTGCATATCAATATCTTCGGCCCCCACCCGATTGTCGTCATGGGCACCGACGAACAGAAGCGACGTCACCTGCCGCCGCTGATCCGGGGCGAACAGATCACCTGTTTCGGCGTCACGGAACCGGACGCCGGGCTGGACACCACCAGCATCTCGACGAAGGCGGAGCGCACGAAGAACGGCTATGTCGCGCACGGTCGCAAGATGTGGACCTCCACCGCGCAGGAGGCACACAAGATCCTGTTGCTGGCCCGGACCACGCCAAAGGAAGACTGCAAGAAGTCCACGGACGGGATCAGCCTGTTCTACACCGACTTCAACCGCGACCACATCGAGGCTCGGGTGATCCCGAAGATGGGACGGAAGTCGGTGGATTCGAACGCCGTGTTCATCGATGGCCTGCCGATCCCGAAGGAAGACCTGATCGGGGAAGAGGGCAAGGGGTTCTATTACCTGCTGCACAGCCTGAACCCGGAACGCATCCTGGTCGGCATCGAAGGCATCGGCATCGGTCAGAACGCGCTGCAGCGCGCGGTGGATTACGCCAACGAACGCGTGGTCTTCGGCCGCCCCATCGGCATGAACCAGTCCATCCAGCACCCGCTGGCCGTCAACTGGGCGGAGCTGGAAGCGGCACAGATGATGTGCATGAAAGCAGCCGACCTCTACGATCGCGGCCTGCCCTGCGGTGCCGAGGCCAATGCGGCCAAGTACCTGGGTGCCGAAGCCGGTTTCAAGGCCGCGACGCAGGCGGTGCTGACCCACGGTGGCATGGGCTACGCCAAGGAATATCACGTCGAGCGGCTGATGCGCGAAGTCATGATCTCCCGCATCGCACCCGTGTCGATGCAGATGATCCTGAACTACATCGCCGAGCGCAAGCTCGGCCTGCCGCGCAGTTACTGACCGCAGGAAAGGTATGGCGGCCGACCCGGCTGCCATACCTGGACTGCCGTCTGCCGGCCTCGGTGCCTCATGACCCCAGGCGATAGAATCCACGTCCCCCTTCGCGGGGATGGCGACCGGTGATCCTGTCGGGATCGACCCCGGCGATGACCTGCCGGATGTCACTGACCACGGCCCTGCTTCGCAGGTAGTGGCGGTGCCGGTGCCGATCCGGATAGATGTCGAAACTCGTTGCCTCGCAATCCACGGCACTGATCCTGCACCCCGGCGCGAACATGTCGGTCGATACCGGCGGTCCCTTCTGACCCAACCGGTCCTCGCGGACGCCGTCGCTCATCCGCACCAGCTTGTCACTGCGGTCGTAGTAGACCACCACGTCATCGGCGAGACGGGTCAGGGGGCGAAGCTTCTGATCCAGTTGAAGGGCATCGGTGTCCTCGTCCGCATTGGCCAGGATGATGGAATCGAAGAGGCGGATCGGACGCATGGCATTGCTTTCGAAAAGGACCTGGACCGCTGACCGCAGGGCAAAGCTGCCAAGGGAATGCGCCAGCAGGTGGATGCGCTTGCCGCAACGGTCATCCGCGCGCATCCCGGACACGAAATCGATCCAGCGGGAATAGGCCCGTGCTATCGCCGGGCCGCTCACCGAGGCGTCGTAGCGGCCCATGAAGTAGTCGGAGGGGCTGGACCTGCCGCTGGTTGGATAGCTGAAGACGAACGGCACCAGGGGCCTGGTTGGCGAAATGTGGCCAACGCGGACATCTGCCGGCAACTGCTCCGTGGGGTCGGAATACAACTCGACACACTTGGCCGCGATCTCGATGGAGGTTTCGAAGGTCTGCGCCGCGCCATGCAGGATGATCAGCACATCGCCCGATTTCTCGCTTCTGGCCTCCTCTATGATCTGGTCGAAGATGATGTCGGAGCCGAGTGATGCGAAACTTCTCTTGTCGGTCCCCTGCCGCACCGATTCAGGTGCAATCTTCAACGAAGAACGATCGACAACCCATTCGTCCTCACCCGGGAAAGCATCGATGTGGCCGACACGATACTCCAGCGGTCGCTGGCCGAGTTCGTCGCTGAAAGTCAGTTGCCCTTCGTTTCCGACCAGCTGTCGATTGGTCGCGAAGTAGATTTTCAAGGTCTCCTTCTCCCCCCCTCCGGAACGCTCTCGCCGGGCCCGTTCTATCCCCGT
>CAJYBQ010000241.1 GCA_913064755.1 uncultured Alphaproteobacteria bacterium | reverse complement strand
TGTGTGGACTCCGATACACGGTCCGTGGCAGGCGTGTTGTCTTTTGTGCCTGACGTCCTGGGTCGGGCTAACAGACACTGCAGCAGCTCGGTGACTGACTTCTATGGCGAGACTGTGGACGGCGTTGGACTGACCGGGGCTGACGGGCCGTTGGATATTCGTATCGAGGCACGGTGCACCAGCGCCTGAACGGTCACCGCGGGTATGCCCTCTGGCGCGGCGCCGAGCGCCCCGGCGGCAAGCACGTTCGCCACGCGACCCATGCCGTCCCGTGACGCCCGCCCGAAGGCCGACGAGATCACGCTGGCCAATGACACGGTGCTGGGAACCATCCGCGAAACCGTCGATGCCGCGTCACATTCGAAATACCTCGGCGACGTGCGGGAAGTTCACCCCCTCTACGCCGAAAGCGGGCTGGTGCATCCGGGGTTCCTGCTGCGCCGCGCCAACACGATCCTGCGCGACACGGTAAGGCTCGGCCCCTGGATCCACGTGGGCAGCACCGTCCAGTTCCACGGCACCATGCAGGTCGGCCAGTCCCTGGAAACCCGGGGCCGGGTCGCGAACCTGTTCGAGCGGAAGGGTCACGGATTTGTCGATCTGGACATCCTGATGCTGACCGATGACGAACAGGCAGTTGCCAGCGTACGCCATACCGCAATATACGAGCCTCGTCAGATCCGGGCGGCCTGACCCGGCATCGCCGCCCCAGCTTGAATGGTCGCTGTCATGTTGTCGCGAATTCCCGTCCTGGGCATGGCCCTGGCAGCCGTCGCCCTGGCCCAGCCTGCGCACGCCGAGAGCAATCAGGAACCCCCCGCGAAGATCGGCACCCTGTCGGTGGTGGTGGAAAACGACTACTTCGCCGGTACCGATCAGGAATACACCAACGGCATTCGCCTCGCCTACCTGCGCCCGAAAGGTGACGTCAACGACGTGACCGCCTGGCTGGGGCGCAACCTGCTGGGCGTTGCGGACCAGAGAAAGCTGTATGACGGGCTGGCCATCGGGCAGAACCTGTTCACCCCGTCGGACATCACGCAGTCGGCACCACAGAACGGCGATCATCCCTACGCGGGCTGGCTCTACGTCGAACTTGCCGCCATCGCCGATGATGATACCCACGTGGAAACCGTGACCGCCAACCTGGGCATCGTCGGTCCGCTGGCGATGGGTGAATTCGTGCAGAACACGTTCCACCAGCTGATCGACAGCGACATCGCCCAGGGCTGGGACAACCAGTTGAAGAACGAGCCGGGGCTGGTCCTCAGCTATGACAAGACCTGGCGCCCGTTCAAGGAACAGACCCGCCCCTGGGGCTTCGACGTGCTGCCCAGCGCCGGATTCAGCATCGGCAATGTCCTGACCCAGGCCAATGCGGGCTTCACCCTGCGCATCGGCCCCAACCTGAGCAACGGCCTGGGGCCGCCACGCATCCGTCCCAGCCTGGCCGGCGGCGGTTTCATCGTGGAAAATGCCCGCCGGTTCAACTGGTACCTGTTCGGCGGCATGCAGACCCGCGCGGTGCTGCGCAACATCTTCCTGGACGGCAATACCTTCCGCAACAGCGCCCGGGTCAACAAGCGCAACGTGGTGCATGACTTCCAGGTCGGTGCCGTGATGCGCTACGAAACCGTCCGCGTCAGTTATTCCGTCGTCCGCCGATCCAAGGAATTTGACACGCAGAGGGACCCGCACACCTTTGCCGCCATTACCCTGACCGTGCAGTATTGACGGCGCATTCCCGCACGAATGGCATTGCGGACGGTGGAAATCGCCCGGAAGAACGACTATTTTCACCGGACCGGCCGACACAACCACACGTTTGAAGACATGATTTCGTGCATGGTGAAAGTGCGCATGGATCGCGCTGCGCCCACAGACAGTCAGGATTCATCCAGCCAATGCCAGCAGCGACCTATCGCGAGATCGAGATCAAGCTCGTGGGCAGCAGCAGGACGCTCGACGCGGCCTTCGGCGAACTGGGTGCGGCCTCCGTCAGGTCCGCCCCGGTCACCAGCATCTATTACGACACCGCCGACAAGCGGCTGTGGAAACGCGGCCTGACCCTGCGGCTGCGGGCGAAGGACGGCCGTCACGAACTGACCATGAAGCGCGAGAGCAGCGCCCTGGTGCGCGGGGAATGGTCCGTCCTGATCGATGACCCGATCCCCGATCCGGGTGCCCTGCCCCGCGGTGCCCCGCGCGAGGAGTTCGGCGTCATCCTGCCCGAGGAACTAACCGAACAGCACCGGACCGTTGCCATCCGCAGCAAGAAGGTCGTGGTCATCGACGCGGCCAGCTTCGAGGTCTCGCTGGATCGCGGCCATATCCTGGCCGGGCAACTGTCCATGCCGCTGGAGGAACTGGAGATCGAACTGCTGCATGGCCCGGAGGACGCGGTGGCCCGTGTCGCCCGGGACCTGGTCATGCGGCGCAGCCTGCGGGTTGCCCTTGAATCCAAGGCGGCACGGGGCATGGCCCTCGCAGCCGGTACCGTGCCCAGGGCACGCAAGTTCAACCGCCCGGTGCTGACCGCGCAGGACACGCTCGGCTCCGCCTTCCAGACCATAATCGGCGCCACGGCGCTGCAGGTCGCCGGCAACCTGGCGGCGGTGCGGCATGGCAAGGGGCCGAAGGGCGTGCACCAGATGCGGGTCGGGCTGCGACGCCTGCGGTCCGCACTGTCGCTGTTCAGGAAACACCTGGACCCGCACGCGACGGGTCTGCAGGAAGAAGCCCGCGCAACCCTGCAGGCGCTTGGCCCGGCACGGGACCTGGATGTATTCCTGACGCAGATGCTGCCGCCGATCCTGTCCGCCCATGCCGACATCACGCCACTGCTTCACCTGCAGGCGATCGCGGAGAGGGAGCGGGCCGCCGCCTATCTCGCGCTACGCCGGATGCTGGATGGCCGGGCGTTCAACCGGCTGCTGCTGGACCTGCTGGGGGCGCAGGACATGCGGGGCCTGCTGACCGAAGACGCTGCCGCCACCCCGCTGCCGAAGGTCGCGACGAAACTGCTGGCCCGGCGACACCGCAAGCTCATCACCGCCGGACAGGGCTTTGCCGACATGCCGCTGGAACAGCGCCACGAGGTTCGGATCGCGGCGAAGAAGCTGCGCTATGCCATCGACTTTCTCGGTGGCCTGTACGATCCGGAGCCCATGCGCCTTTACCGCAAGGGCATGTCGCGGCTGCAGGACGACCTGGGTCACCTGAACGACGTCGCCGTTGCCTCGGAACTGGTGGATCGCCTGGCCGGGGACGATGAACGGGCGCAGGTCGGTGCGGCGCTGGTGAAGGGCTGGTACGCCCATCGCCTCGCCGCCATCGAACCGGAAATGGTGGCGGCATGGCATGACTTCGCGGAGACGCCGATATTCTGGAAACCGGCCAGGCAGCAGAAAGCGCGGGGGAAACGTCGATGATCTCGGTCCTGGTGGCCCATGCCAAGGGCGGTTGCGGCAAGACAACCATCGCCACCAACCTGGCAACGGCCTTCGCCAATGCCGGGCTGCGCACCGGGCTGGCCGACGCCGACCGCCAGGGATCCAGCCTGAAATGGCTGAAGCTTCGCCCCGACAGCGCCGCACCGATCGAGACGCTGGACTGGCGCAAGGGCCGGGTCGACGTGCCGAAGAAGATGGCGCGCCTGGTTATCGATGCGGGCGCAGGCGTGGATTCGGAACGGGTGCGCGCCCTGCTGAAGGACGCCGACATGATCATCATGCCGGTGCTGCCATCGGTGTTCGACGAGGCCGCGACGAAGCGGTTCCTGAAACGGGTCGACGAGTTGAAACCCGTCCAGTCTGGCCGCAAGCCGGTCATGGTCGTCGCCAACCGGGTCCGCGCCAATACCCGCGCGGCGAAGGAACTGGACGAATTCCTCGGGTCGCTCGGCCATGACGTGGTGACCCGCCTGGGGGACCGCGCCATCTACCAGGATGTCGCGCGCCAGGGCCTCGGCATCTTCGACCTGCCCCCGTCCCGCCGGGCAGGTGTCATCAATGACTGGCTGCCGATGGTGCGCCGGGTCGAGGACTGGGTGGTGCAGGGCTGAACATCCGGGCCTGCCCGGTCAGGGCAGCGGGACGGTTACGCGGCACGCGGCGGAACCGTCTAGATCGCGCCGTCGTCCGGCACGTGCGGCCCGGCTTCGCGGAACGGGGAAAACCTGTCCAGGTATTCCATTTCGCGCTGCACCTCGCGCCGTTCATGCTCCAGGTAATCGCCAACGGCCTTGCGGAACCCCGGGTCGGCGATCCAGTGCACGGACAGTGTTTCGGTCGGCAGGTAGCCCCGGGCCAGCTTGTGCTGCCCCTGTGCCCCGGCTTCGACCCGTTCCAGGCCATGTTCGATGGCCCATTCGATGGCGCGGTAGTAACAGAGCTCGAAATGCAGGAACCGGTGATCCTCCGTGCAGCCCCAGTAGCGGCCGTAGAGCGTGTTCGTCCCCACCAGGTTCAGCGCCCCGGCGATGTAGCGCCCGTCGCGGCGCGCCAGCATCAGCACGACACTGTCGCCGCACCGCTCCCCCAGCAGGGACCAGAACGTGCGGTTCAGATAGGTCTGACCCCACTTCCGGCTGCCGGTATCGAGGTAGAACCGGTGGAACGCATCCTAGTGCTCCTCTTTCAGGTCGGCGCCCGAAACCACCTCGATCTCGATGTCGTTGGCCAGCGCCTCCCGCCGTTCCTTGCGGATCGCCTTGCGCTTGCGTGACGAGAGGTTCTCCAGGAACGCGTCGAAGTCGGCGTACCCCTGGTTGACCCAGTGGAACTGTTCACCGGTACGCAGCAGCAGGCCCATTTCGGTCGCCACCTCCGCTTCGCGCCGGGTCAGGAAGTTGATGTTCAGCCCCGACACCTTGTACTGCGTCGCCACCTGGATGGCCCCTTGCAGCAACAGGCGCGCCGTCTGGCCGAAATCCTCCCCCTGTCGCACCAGCAGGCGCGGGCCGGTGGCGGGGGTGAAGGGCACGGCGACAAGCAGCTTGGGATAATAGCTGCCGCCCGCGCGCTCGAAGGCGTTCGCCCAGCCGTGATCGAAGATGTATTCGCCCTGGCTGTGGTACTTCAGGTACATCGGCATGCAGCCGACCAGCCTGCCTTCCGGGTTTTCCAGCAACAGGTGCTGCGGCACCCAGCCCTCATCGGCGGACGCGCAACCGGCATCCTCCAGTGCCTTCAGGAACGCGTGCCGGGTGAAGGGATTGTCCACACCCGCGCAGGCGTCCCAGTCCGTTGCCGGAACGGCCCCGATCTCCGATGCCACGCGCAGGGTGTAGGCGTCATCGTCATGGTCTGTCGATGCTGTGCTCATTGGCGATCAGGCAGCATGGCTTGCGGGGTGGCGTCAACCGACAAGGCGGCCCTTGTCCTTCCAGTACTGCGCACGGATCGCCTTCTTGTCCGGCTTGCCGATGGGGGTGACGGGTATCGCATCGACAAACTCCACGGTCTTCGGCGCATGCACGGCGCCCTTCGTGTCCCGCACCATCTTCATCAGGGCATCGGCGTCCGGGCGGGTTCCGGGGCGGGGGACCATGCCGGCCTTCACCGCCTCCCCCCACTTCTCGTCCGGCACGCCGATCACCGCCGCCATGGCCACGTCGGCGTGGCTGGTCAGCACATCCTCGATCTCCTTGGGGAATACGTTGAAACCGCCGGAAACGATCATGTCCTTCTTGCGATCCACGATATAGAGGTAGCCCTGCTCGTCCGCCCGCGCGACGTCGCCGGTATGCAGGCAGCCCCCTTTACGGGTCTCCGCCGTCTGCTCGCGACGTTTCCCGTCTTCGTCCAGGATGTGCCGGTCGCGGACGCGGCACCCCCGGGGTTTCCTCTCCGG
>CAJYBQ010000240.1 GCA_913064755.1 uncultured Alphaproteobacteria bacterium | reverse complement strand
ACGTTGACCGGGGAATTGCCGATCATCGCCTGCGCGCCCGCCATGATGCAGGGCAGCAGGTTCATGCCGGGTGAGCCGATGAAATGGCCGACGAAGGTATGCGTCGGTCGCTCGAACAACTCCACCGGCGTGCCGATCTGGACCACGCCGCCATCCTTCCTCAGCACCACCTTTTCGGCCAGTGTCATCGCCTCGATCTGGTCATGGGTGACATAGATCATGGTGCGGTCGATGCGCCGGTGCAGTTCCTTCAGCTTGGATCGAAGCTGCCACTTGAGGTGCGGATCGATGACCGTCAGGGGTTCGTCGAACATGATCACGTTCACGTCGTCACGGACCAGGCCGTGCCCCAGCGAGATCTTCTGCTTGCCGTCCGCGGTCAGGCCCGACGCGCGCCTGTCCAGCATCTCGGTCAGGTCGGTCATCGCGGCGATCGCGCGCACCTTGGCGTCGATCTCCGCCGCCGGGACACCGCGATTGCGCAGGGGGAAGGCGAGGTTCTGGCGCACGGTCATGGTGTCGTAGATCACCGGGAACTGGAACACCTGCGCGATGTTGCGTTCCGCGGGGCCGCTGTGCGTCATGTCCTGGTCGTCGAACAGCACCCGCCCCTTCGAAGGCGTCAGCAGGCCGGAGATGATGTTCAGCAGGGTTGTCTTGCCACAGCCGGAGGGACCGAGCAGCGCATAGGCGCCGCCATCGGCGAATTCGAAATCAAGCTGTTGCAGCGCCCAGTCGGCGGGCAGGGTGGGGTTCGGCAGATAGGCATGGCCGAGATTGTCCAGGGTGATGCGTGCCATCTCAGCCAATCCCCCCGTCAGCCGCTGCGACCGGGCCTGTCCTGCCGCCTGCCGCACCGACCAGTTGTCCCGCCCTGTCGAAGTACATCGCGCGCGACACGTCCATGTGGAAACGGGCCGTCGCGCCGATGTCGAAATCATGCACGCCCGACGACAGGGATACCCAGTTGCGGTCCAGCATGTCGAAATGCACGGTGCTTTCCGAACCGCTGAGTTCCGCGATGCGGACCCGGCCCTCGATCGCGACCGGTTGCGCGCCTTCAGCGGTGATCGTCACCCGGTGCGGGCGCACGCCCAGCAGGTAGCTGCCATCGTCCAGGTCGCGCGTGGAGGTGTCGGCGGTCCAGCGGGCATCGTCACCCAGGGTGAAGCCGTCGCCCGACTTGACCACCTCTGCCACGTTCATCGGGGGTTCGGAGAATACCTGCGCGCTGACCAGGTCGACCGGCTGCTGATAGGACTGCATGGTGGGGCCGAACTGGGTGACGCGCCCCTCGTGCAGCGTGGCCGTATTGCCGCCGAACAGCAGCGCCTCCATCGGTTCGGTGGTGGCATAGACGGCAATGCAGTTGCGGTTGGCGAACAGCCTCGGCAGTTCGTCGCGCATCTCCTCGCGCAGCTTGAAATCCAGGTTGGCCAGCGGCTCGTCGAGCAGCACCAGGTCGGCATCCTTCACCAGGGCGCGGGCCATGGCGGTGCGCTGTTGCTGGCCACCCGAAAGCTCCGACGGTCGTCGGTCCAGCATGGGTGTCAGGCGCATCAGTTCGGCCATTTCCCGCACGCGGCGGTCGATCTCCAACTTGTCGATGCGGGCCAGCTTCAGCGGACTGGCGATGTTCCCGTAGACGCTCAGGTTCGGGTAGTTGATGAATTGCTGGTAGACCATGGAGACATTGCGCTTCTGCACCGAAACGCCGGTCACGTCGCGGCCGCCGAACCACACCTGGCCACCGGTGGGGCGTTCCAGCCCGGCCATGAGTTGCATCAGGGTCGTCTTGCCGGAAAGGGTCGTGCCCAGCAGCACGTTGAAGCTTCCCGGTTCGAGGGTCAGGTCGGTGGGGTGAATATGGGTGACCCCGTCCACCTGCTTCGCGACCGATTTCAGTTCCAGGGTCATGGGCGGTAAATGCTCAAGAGAATACGCGCGGTCGGGGCGAGACCGATCCCGGTGCACCGGGGAGGTGGTGCACCGGGACCGCTCTCAATCGCTGGGCTTACTTCGCCTGCCAGCGCTTGACGAGTTCGTCGTAGGCGATGGTCTCGCCCTTCGGCTTCCCGTTGGCGAGCTTCGCTTTCGCGCCGCCCTTGCCGAGCCATTCGGATGCATCCTTTTCGGGATTCAGCCGGGGGCCACAGCCACCGTAGGTGTTGTTCGCCTTGTCCGCACGTTCCATGCGGGCCATGGTGATGTCCATCTCCTGCGCCAGGCGGTCCATTGCCTGCTGCGGGGTGAAGGCACCCGAGTTCACGTCACCGATCTGCTGCCACCAGATCTGGGCCAGCTTCGGATAATCGGGAACGTTGACACCGGTCGGCGACCAGTTGACCCGATCCGGGGAGCGATAGAATTCCACCAGGCCGCCGAGGTTCGGCGCCCGGTCCGTGAAGGACTGGTGGTGAATGTCGCTGTCGCGGATGATGGTCAGGCCGACATGGCTCTTCTTCAGCGAAACGGTCTTGGAGACCACGAACTGGGCGTAGAGCCAGGCGGCCTTGCGGCGGTCAACCGGGGTGGATTTGAACAGCGTCCATGAACCGGCGTCCTGATAGCCCAGCTTCTGACCGTTCTCCCAGTACGGCCCGTGCGGTGACGGGGCCATCCGCCAGATCGGCTTGCCGGCTTCATCAACCGTGTTGTTGCCTTCCGACTTCGGCGCAACCATGGATGCGGTGAACGCGGTGTACCAGAAGATCTGCTGGGCAACGTTGCCCTGGCTCAGCGCGGGCAGGGACTGGTAGAAGTCATAGTCCGCGGCACCCGGAGGGGCGTACTTGCGCAGCCATTCATCCCACTTGCGGATCGCGTAGACCGCCGCCGGGCCATTGGCACCACCACCACGGGTGACGGATGCACCGGCCGGGTTGCAGGACCCGTCTTCCATGCGGATGCCCCATTCGTCGATCGGCTTGCCGTTCGGCAGACCCTTCGAGCCGGCACCGGCCATGGACAGCCACGCATCGGTCATGCGCCAGCCGAGGTCGGGTGCACGCTTGCCGTAGTCCATGTGACCGTAGATGCGAACGCCGTCGATCTCCTTCACGTGGACGGAGAAGAATTCGGCAATGTCCTCGTAGGCCGACCAGTTGACGGGCACGCCCAGGTCATAGCCGTACATGTCCTTGAACTTCGCCTGCAGGTCGGCGCGGTCGAACCAGTCCTTGCGGAACCAGTAGAGGTTGGCGAACTGCTGGTCGGGCAGCTGGTACAGCTTGCCGTCGGGGCCGGTGGTGAAGGACTTGCCGATGAAGTCGTCGATGTCCAGCGTCGGCAGGGTGACGTCACTGCCTTCGCCTGCCATCCAGTCGGTCAGGTTCACCGCCAGTTGCAGGCGCGAATGGGTGCCGATCAGGTCGGAGTCATTGATGTAGGCGTCATAGAGGTTGCGGTTGGTCTGCATCTGGGTCTGCACGGCCTGGACGACCTCGCCTTCACCCAGAAGCTGGTGATTCACCTTGATGCCGGTGATTTCCTCGAATGCCTTCGTCAGGACCTTGGATTCATACTCGTGCGTCGGAATCGTTTCCGACAGCACGTTGATCTCCATGCCCTTGAACGGGGCCGCTGCCTTGATGAACCAGTCCAGTTCGGACAATTGCGCATCTTTCGACAGGGTAGATGGCTGGAATTCGCTCTCGACCCATTTCTTCGCTTCGTCCATACCGGCCCACGCCGGGGCTGACAGAGCGAAGAGGGCGCTTGCCGCAACGGCGGCGAGCAAGGTTCTTTTCATTTTTCAACCCTCCCTAGGTTAACACCGGGGATCATCAAGCGAAGAAAAATGAAAGTCAATATGAACCATAACGAAATTACGGGTTGCGATCAGCAGTGTGAATAGGGGAAAATTGCGTACCGACGCGGCAGTTGCTTGGCAATCCAGGATTGTTGCACCAGCGTCTCGCTATTGCGAAAGAAAATGAAAGAAATCGAACTCAAATCCATTTCACCGCGCCAGGTGACCATGTCCCCGCGGCAGACCGATATCCTCGGCCATGCCCGCAGCAAGGGACGTGTGGACGTCGACGACCTGGCGAGCCACTTCGCGGTCACGCCGCAGACGATCCGCAAGGACATCAACGAACTCAGTGATCGCGGGTTGCTGCAGCGGGTGCACGGGGGCGCGGTCTATCCGTCCAACGTCACCAATTTTGCCTATGACTCGCGGCGCGTCCTGGCAGCGGATGCCAAGCAGCGGATCGGGGCGGCGGCGGCGGCGCTGATCCCCGACAATTCCTCCATCATGCTGAATATCGGCACGACGACGGAGCAGGTGGCGGTCGCCCTGCGCCAGCACGTCGGCATCATGGCCATCACCAACAACCTGAATGTCGCGAACATCCTGCGCGAGGCCCCTTCCGCCGAAGTCATCATCGCGGGTGGCGTGGTCCGCCGTTCCGACGGCGGTATCGTCGGCGAGGCGACGGTCGACCTGATCAACCAGTTCCGGGTCGATTTCGCGGTGATAGGCAGTTCCGCGATCGACCCGGACGGCAGCCTGCTGGACTTCGACTACAGGGAGGTGCGGGTGGCGCAGGCGATCATCCGCCACGCGCGCCGCACGATCCTGGTGGCCGACAGCATGAAGTTCCAGCGCACGGCACCGGTCCGGATCGGGCACCTGTCCGACATCGACGTCTTTGTCACCGACCGGCAGCCGGCGCAGGCGATTGTCGATATCTGCAGGGCCAGCGATGTCGACCTGAGGATCGCCGACGCGGCCAGGGCGAACGGGGGATGACGGGTCGATGACGCAGCATTTCGACGTGTTTGTCATTGGCGGCGGGATCAACGGCTGCGGCGTCGCGCGTGATGCGGTCGGGCGCGGGCGCACCGTCATGCTGGCGGAAATGAACGACCTGGCGCAGGGCACGTCTTCGGGCTCCACCAAGCTGATCCACGGTGGCCTGCGATACCTCGAACACTACGAATTCCGACTGGTGCGCGAATCCCTGATGGAGCGGGAGACGCTCTGGGCGATGGCGCCGCAGATCATCTGGCCGCTGCGGTTCGTGCTGCCGCATCACAAGGGGTTGCGGCCCGCCTGGCTGCTGCGCCTCGGGCTGTTCATGTACGACCACCTGGGTGGCCGGAAGCTGCTGCCGTCCACGCGTACGCTGAACCTGCGCAAGAGCCCGCTGGGTGCGCCGCTGCGCGACGAGTTCACCCGGGGATTCGAATATTCCGACTGCTGGGTCGACGATGCCCGGCTGGTCGTGCTGACCGCACGGGACGCGGCGGCGCGTGGTGCACATATTCAGGTGCGGACAGAAGTTGTGGCGGCCCTGCGACATGCCGATCACTGGCAATTGACCGTGAAGGACCGGGCAAGCGGTGAAACATCGACCGTTACCGCCAAGGCCCTGGTCAATGCCGCTGGCCCCTGGGTGGCCGAGGTCCTGAACCAGCGTCTTAATTCCAATTCCCGATCGAAGGTGCGATTGGTCAAAGGCAGCCATATTGTCCTGAAAAAACTGTTCGACCATGACCGTGCCTATATCTTCCAGAATGCCGATGCCCGGATTATTTTCGCGATCCCTTATGAAAAAGACTTCACACTGGTTGGTACAACAGATGTCGATTTTCTGGATGACCCCGCCCATGTCAAAGCCACTGACGAGGAAATCACTTACTTGTGCGAGGCGGCGCAGGCCTATTTTTCCGTGCCGGTCCGAAAGGCCGATGTGGTTTGGACCTACTCCGGCGTGCGACCCTTGTTTGACAGTGGCGAAGCGTCGGCACAAAAAGCCACGCGGGATTATGTGCTGGAGCTGGATGCACCCCATAAGGTCCCGGCATTGCTGACCATTCTTGGCGGCGAAATCACAACCTTTCGCCGGTTGGCCGCAGAGGG
>CAJYBQ010000239.1 GCA_913064755.1 uncultured Alphaproteobacteria bacterium | reverse complement strand
ATGCGGAGACTGTTCGCCGCGGCCCGGACGGGACCCCCCCGGAACAGGGAGCCCGCCGGCCGCGCCAGGGCCGAGCCACAGGATGCAGCCAGAACATGGAGGACATGAAGGCCAACGGCGGCTGTGACGCCCACGTCGGCGAACGGGGCGTGAGGCGGTCCGGCGGCCAGCGCCAGCGGGTGGCCATTTCCCGGGTGCTGCTGAAGGACGCGCCGATCCTGATCATGGACGAGGCGACAAGCGCGCTTGATTCGGAAGTCGAGGCCGCGATCCAGCAGAGCCTGTACCGGCTGATGCAGGGCAAGACCGTCCTCGCCATCGCCCACCGCCTGTCCACCATCGCCGCCATGGACCGGCTGATCGTCATGGACAAGGGCCGGATCGTCGAGCAGGGGACGCACGAGGAACTGATCCGCCGCGACGGTCTTTACGCCGAACTGTGGAAGCGCCAGTCCGGCGGCTTCCTGGCACAGGATGCGGTGGCCTGACGGCAGGTTCGACAGTTCGCCGCAACTGCTCCCCCAGGGCCACCAACCACCGCAGAAACGAAACGGGCGACCGCCGGTTCCCCGGCAGCCGCCCGAATACATTGTGCCCTGTCAGGGACAGCAGCGATGCGCGATCAGCTTTGCTTCAGCCGGACCGCGACGAACAGGCGGTCATCGCCGCGCACCACCAGCAGCAGGACGGACCGGCCCTTGCGGTCCTCGATCTCCTGCACCCGCCGGGCCACGTCACCGGGGGTGGTCACGGCCTCCTGGTTGACTTCGATGATGACGTCACCGGCGCGCAGGCCCTTTTCGGCCGCCGCCGACGACGGAACCACCTCGGTCACCACCGCACCGGTTTCGGTGCTGATGCTGAAACGCTCCCGGATCTCGTCACTCAGCGGGCTGAGCTTCATGCCCAGCGACGCCAGGTCACTCTCGGCGCTGGCCTTTTCCTCGGCCGCCGCTTCGGAGGACGCGAGGGCCTTTTCCGCCTTCTCGAGTTCACCCAGCGTGACGGTGAAACGTTCCAGCTTGCCCTTGCGCCAGACGGTGACGGGCACGGCCTTGCCAACACCGGTACCGGCAACGATCCTCGGCAGGGCGCGCATCTCGTCGATGTCCTGGCCATTGAAGGTCACGATGACATCGCCGGACTTGATGCCCGCATCACCGGCGGGGCTTTCGTCGGTCACACCGGCAACCAGGGCGCCACGGGGCTCGTCCAGGCCAAGGCCTTCGGCGATCTCCTCCGTGACGGACTGGATGCGAACGCCAAGCCAGCCACGCTTCGTGCGACCGAACTCGACCAGCTGCTCGGCAACCGGGCGGGCCAGGTTGGACGGCACGGCAAAGCCGATGCCGATGGAACCGCCGGACTGGGAGAAGATGGCCGTGTTGATGCCGACAACCTCGCCGTCGACATTGAACAGCGGACCGCCGGAATTGCCCTTGTTGATGGACGCGTCCGTCTGGATGAAATCGTCGTACGGACCGGAGCGGATGTCGCGTCCACGGGCCGACACGATGCCCGCCGTCACGGTGCCACCGAGGCCGAGCGGATTGCCGATGGCAATCACCCAGTCACCTTCTTCGGCGGTGTCGGAATTGCCCCAGGGCACGGCCGTCAGTTCGATGCCGTCCTTCGGCGTCACACGCAGCACGGCAACGTCCGTCTTGGGATCCGTGCCGACCAGTTTCGCCTCGAGGCTCTCGCCGTCGCTGAAGAAGACGCGGATCTCGTCCGCGCCGTCGATGACGTGATTGTTGGTGACGATCAGGCCGGCCGCATCAACGACGAAGCCCGATCCGACGGAAACCAGCGGACGGGAATGGGGGTTCTGCTGCCGACGCTTGTCGAAGAAGTCCTTGAAGAACTCCTCGAACGGTGACCCCGGCGGAACCTGTGGTATCTGCGGTGCTTCGCCGGGGCCCGACTTGCCCGGTTGCTGCGTGACCTGAATGTTGACGACCGCGGGCTTCAGCTTCTTCACCAGGGGCGCGAAGCTTTCCGGCGCGCCCTTCGCGAAGACGCTGCCAGCCGCCAGCAACATGGCCAGCAGCACCAGCACGCCCGTTGCGCGCATCATCATCACCGATGCTGCGTTGTCGCGTTCAGCGGCGACGGCGCGTGCGCGGGACCGGCGATTGGTGGTTTCGTTCCTTGTCTCGTGAATCACTTCCACATGCTCCAACACTCTCTCCAAATCCTGCCGACTGTCATCTGGGCATACCCGGCCCGGCAAACAAGCCTGCACGTCTGTCATACGGATCACACCGCCAACCGGACCGGCAATACCGTCCGGCACGCTCGACGCTGCTGATATGTGGCGAAGATTATGACCGAACTTTGCCCTGATTGTGAAAGATGTGGCGCCGGAGAGACATTTTCTCCCTCGCTGTCGCAGAAGTGAGTGGATCGTCGTCCGATCAGGGCGCGTGACGCCCCGATTCTGCGACCAGGATGATCAGACCGTTCAGGGGGCTTCCACGACGTGGTCAAGCAGGGGATCGAACCCCTGCGGGTCAAGTCGTTCATAGGCGACGCGCGCGCGTTCGAACCGCAGGCTCGACGCCGTATCGGCTTCCTCCGGCATGGCACCGCCATCGACCAGCCCCATGACATGATCGCCGACATCCTTGCCCGTGGTCTCGTCCACGATGGCATTGGCAACGGAACTCACCAGGCCGATCACGCCACCGAACAGCAGTCCCCCGGCGATGCGCGCGGGGTTGCCGATCTCGTCACCGCTGATCTCCCGGTACAGGGTCGACACGACGGGGATGTGCTGCAGCGGGTTGACGATATCCAGAAGGTCGAAGAAGCCGAACTCGCCCGTATCCGCGGCTGACGAGGCCGAGGCATCTTGCGGACCGGACTCTCCCTTCCGGTCCACGAATGCGGACAGGGAGGGGGCACGTGAGGATGGCACACTGTCGAAGTTCATGGGTGGGGAGAAGCAAGCCCCGGACCATTCAGGTACCCAAGTGATTTCAGTGAGTTGTGGCTTTCGGGGACAGTCCGGACCCGGCAGAAAATGCCTGCCGTGGCACCCCGGCGACAGAAAGTGCCGGGGTCACAGGAAATGCCCAGTGCGGCTTTTCTTGGTTTCCAGGTAGTCGGCATTGTGGGGGTTTGACGGGAACTTGTGCGGCACGCGCGCCACCAC
Organism: uncultured Alphaproteobacteria bacterium; assembly: GCA_913064755.1. Classification (GTDB taxonomy): domain Bacteria; phylum Pseudomonadota; class Alphaproteobacteria; order Minwuiales; family Minwuiaceae; genus Minwuia. Next base: position 2,715 of record CAJYBQ010000239.1, on the reverse strand, counting down.
CGCGATCCCCTCGCTCTCCAGCCCTGCCACCTTCTCCGGATTGTTGGTCATCAGGCGGACGCTCGAGAAACCGAGCCGCCGCAGCATCTCGGCCGCCGGTCGGAACAGCCGCTCATCGGTCTCGAAGCCGATCCGCAGATTGGCGTCGACGGTGTCATAGCCCTTGTCCTGCAAGGCATAGGCGCGGATCTTGTTCATCAGGCCGATGCCCCGGCCTTCCTGCGCCAGGTACAACAGGACACCGGCCCCGGCCTCCCCGATCGCCGTCAGGGCACCACGCAGTTGCTCGCCGCAGTCGCACTTCATCGACCCCAGCAGGTCGCCGGTGAAACACTCGGAATGGATGCGCGTCAACACGGGCTGATCCCGGGGCGGGTCACCGACCACGAGGGCCAGGTGTTCCAGCCCGCCATCCGCCGGACGAAACGCATGCATGCGGGTGTTCTCGGCCCCCCAGAGCGGCAGCCGGGCCGCCGCAACGGGTTTCAGGATATTGCCGCTGAAGGTCGCGACGCCTGCGATCTCCGACGCCTCGATGTCCTGCAGGCCCAGGGCCTGCCAATCGACCGCCACGTCCAGCCGGGCCACCAGGACCGCCGGCAGCAACCGCGCATGCCGGGCAAGCGCAACCCCGGCATCGGCCCAGTCGGGCGGTGCATCCTTCCCCTGGCGGAACGGCCCCCGCATGCCGCCGTCGAGGTCATGTGCCGGGTCGGCCAGTTCCGACGCCAGGTTCTCTGACAAGGCCTCGTCGATCGGCACCAGTTGCACGTCATGCCCGCTCGGCAGGATATGCAGCACGTTCGCGCGTCGCGCGGTCAAGGCCAGGCTGATGCCGCCATCCGCCAGGCCGCGCAGTTCGGCGAATTCCTGCGCCGAGGCGGTTTCGACTGACAGGACGACGCCCACCGACGTGCTGCCGCGGATGATCACGGGCGTGCCGCGCCGCAGGTCCGCGGCTGCACGGTCGACCCGCCGGACAATCCGCAGGTCGCTGGTTTCGTGTTCTTGAGCGCGCGGCAAGGAACCTGTCCGGTCTAAGTGGCTGGGCTGTGACCGCCACTGTATATCGCGCCCTCCCCGAGTCTTGAAGCATTCGCTGCCACAGGTCAGACTTGCAGCCGAGGACAGGGTGGTCGGGCCACCCCCTTGTGACCCTTGAAGGGGCTGGCAGATCGGTGTCGGGCCGATTGGACGGCGGTCACGAGTTGGTGAGACTGTTCTCCCACAATGGAACCGGACTCTTGAACCGGGACGCGGCGGACCAATGTCTTGGCTGTCGTGGTTCCGGCGGTGATTGGGAGAAAGATGGCGATGATGGGTGGAAAACGAATCCTGCTGGTCGATGACGACGAGACGCTGCGGGAGACCCTGGCTGAACAGCTTGAACTGCACGAGGAATTCGAGACCCGCCAGATGGGCACGGGCCAGGCCGGCATCGAAGCCGCCCGGTCCGAGCATTTCGACCTGGTGCTGCTGGATGTCGGCTTGCCCGACTCGGACGGACGTGAAGTCTGCCGGGCGCTGCGCAAGAACGGCTTCAAGATGCCGATCATCATGCTGACCGGCGCGGACTCGGATGCAGAGGAAATCCTCGGCCTCGAATCCGGCGCCAACGACTACATCACCAAACCGTTCAAGGTCGGTGTCCTGCTGGCCCGCATCCGTGGCCAGTTGCGCCAGCATGAACAAAGCGAGGACGCTGTCTTCACCATCGGGCCCTACAGCTTCCGCCCGGCTCAGAAGATGATGGTGCACAAGGAAACCGAGAAGAAGGTGCGGCTGACGGAGAAGGAAACGTCGATCCTGAAATACCTCTTCAGGGCCGGCGAGACCGCCGTCGGGCGCGATGTCCTGCTGCACGAGGTATGGGGCTACAACGCCGGTGTCACGACGCACACGCTGGAGACCCACATCTATCGCCTGCGCCAGAAGATCGAGCCGACACCGTCGGAGGCGGAGATCCTGGTCACGGAACCCGGTGGCTACAAGCTGGTGCCTTGAGAGCCGTCTGCCACCGGCTGGACCGCATGGCTACCGGATGGCCCACCCTGTTGGCCTGAAATCGGCTGGCGTGACACGCCTTCTCCGGCGGCGGCATTCTGCAGCATTCGTCAAATCCGCTACTTGAGCAGACGGCTGCAATCGCGGAATTCCTGAGCCTCGCATTGGATGGCAAGTTCCCGAGCCCGCAAACGGTCTGCGTCGTCAATGACGCCTGCGGCCAGTTCGATGGCCTCCGCCGCATCATCGTTGCCGTTCGCCAGCGCAACGCTCAACCAGAAGTATGCCGGCACGAAATTCTTCGTTCCCTGCGCCTTGTCCAGGGAGAGGACACCGAGAGAAAGCTGGCCAGACTTGTTCGCCTGATCTGCTGAACGCGTGAAGAAGACTTCGGCCATCTTGCGGTCCTTGCCGACACCGTTGCCCGTCAGCAGGCTCATCCCGAATGCATACTGCGCGTCGGAATTGGCCTGAAATGCCGCAAGTCGAATCCATTTCGCCCCCTCTTCCGGGTCTGCGGGCACTCCCAGGCCTTTGGTATAGATCACTCCCAGAATGAGTTGCGCCTCCGGCAGTTCGAGGGGCGCGGCAGCCTTGAACGAGCGAATTGCTGTCCCAATGTCTTTCCCAACACCCTGGCCCCGGCGAACCCATCTTCCAAGGTGGACCATTGCCACCGGTTGCCTCTGCGTCGCGGCGCGCCTGAACCAG
>CAJYBQ010000238.1 GCA_913064755.1 uncultured Alphaproteobacteria bacterium | reverse complement strand
TCCCCGTCGATCTCGTCGGCACTGGCGACACCGCCGAGTTCGTTCACGCGTGCGAGGAACGAGGTGCGGTGGCCGATGATCTGCACGTCGTCACGGGTTTCCAGCGTCTCGACCTTGTCGTTGGCCTGCCGCAGTTGCTCTTCCAGCCGGGCGATCTGGTTCATGGCACCCGTCAGGCGCCCCTGGACCTTGCCGAACTCGACCTTGTCGATGCCGCTGTCACTGCCTTCCAGCTGCGCCCGCGCGGTCACCAGTTCTGCATTCGCCTCGTCAAAGCGGGCGTTGGCGGCGTCGAGCAGGGCCTGGAGCTGATCGCGCTCGGTTTCCGCCTCCCGCCGTTTCTGGCCGGCATTGCGCAGGTTCTTCTGGAACCGGTCGGCAATCGCCTGGATCTCGGCCATCTGCCCCAGCATGTCCCGCTTCTCGGTCTCGAACGCGGCGGCCTCGGCGCGCAACTTGCCGACTTCCTGGCTGATCTCCGTCAACTGGTTGATCTGGGTGCTGAAGGTCTGTTCCAGCCTGTTGATGATCTGGGTCACCTGGATGACACGGTTCTCGGTGTTCTGAAGCTCCAGCACCAGTGCGGCGACATGCTCGGCCAGGACGTTGTCGCAATCTGCGGGTGCGCCTTCCTCCAGCCCGCAGGCTTCAACCGACGCCAGGCGGTACTTGCGCTTGAAATTCCAGTACTGGAAACCGCCGATGGGCTGGTTGGCCAGCAGCCGGACGGCGACCCATGAATCCGGATAGAGGTCGATGATGCGCTCGAAGCGTTTCCAGGCGAGACCGTAGAGACGATAACGCTCCAGCGGCAGCACGCCGGGGGCATCCGCCTTGCGGATGAAATCCAGCGCCGCGACGAACAGGCCGTTCACGTCCGTTTCGCAGGCGCAGGTGATGACGTCGATCGATGCGTCGGCCGCTGGCGGTTCGACCGCCGGGCTGCTGGCCGGTGCCGCGGATTTCTCCTGCGCCATGGCGCCGAAACTCAGGAACGAGGCCACGATGGCCCAGGCAATACGTTGCATTCTGAAAATACCCCTTCAAACAAGCGAACTGGTGCCCTCAGAAGCAAGGCATGGGCCAGAGGTCACCCGTCGCACCGACCCGGCCGTGTTTCAATTTCCTCTGGTCAATCCGTCCGGGCTTTGGTATGTGCACATCCGCTCTGTTGATCCTCGGTAGCTCAGCGGTAGAGCAATCGGCTGTTAACCGATTGGTCGTAGGTTCGAATCCTACCCGGGGAGCCAGTTTTCCAAGGCCCGGTCCTCTTTCGAGGGGCCGGGCCTTGTGCGTTCCGGCCGTCCGGAACCCGGATGCCGCCGGTCCCTTCCGAAGACGCAAAAGCGCGCGCGTGCAGGCGCGGGCTTGATCAGACGCATCAATTTCCTTCATATGGCGCGCAGATCATGATGACCGGTCCGCCAGCAGCCCTGCCGCTGACCGCATCCGTGAAGAAACGTTGTGGGGAGACCGTTACCGTGTCCAATTCAAAGCCTGTCCTGATCGACACCCATCCCGGCCGCAACGCGCAGGCCTATGGCATTGCGCGGGAACTCGGGGCCAACATGGACCTGATCCATGAACCCTCCGTCGGCGTCATCGGCAACAAGGGCGACAGCCAGTGCTACATCGGTGTGCAGCGGAAGGTGGAGGCCATCCACGAACGCATCCGCCAGCGCCTGGGGCGGGAAGACGGCCAGCTGGCCATGCGGCTGGTGCAGCCTGAATTCACCGTCGCCACGTCGGACGGCATTCGCAACGGCACGCGGGAAATGCGCTATTCCCTGATCGGCCGCGAAGTCACCCACGACAGTGTCTGCGAACACCTCAGCGCCAGCGGCCTTGCAGGCACGGTTGCCGTCGTCGCCTGCGACAAGCCGCCGGTCGGAACCCTTGCCGCCCTGCTGGAGCACAACCAGCCCGCGATCATGATGTCGGACGGTTCGATCCACCCCGCCATCGACCCGGACTCCAACGAGACCATCGACCTTGTTTCCGCCTACCAGGTGGCCGGGAACGAGGACGAGGAATTCCGCAAGCACATCGCCTGCGCGGCCTGCCCGGGCTATGGCAGCTGTGGCGGCATGTTCACCTACAACACCATGCAGACCTTCATCGGGGTTGTCGGCATGCAGCCGCTGCACATGGTGGCGCCGCCGTCCGATGATCCGCGCCGGATGGAGGAATTCCCCGATGAACTGGTCAGCTACCTGAAGGGACTGATCGATTCGGATACGCGTCCGCGCGACATCGTCGGCCGCGATTCCATCCGCAACGCGGTGATTGTCGCCATGGCGGTCGGTGGCTCCACCAACGTGGTCCTGCATACGCCGGAAATCGCCCGCGCCGCCGGCTTCGCGAACTTCTGGCAGGACGTCATGACGCCGCAGGAGTTCAATCACCTGTCGCAGCATGTCGTGCCGGTGCTGACCGATGCCCGCCCCTATGGCCGCTATTCCATGGTCGATATCGACCGGGTCGGTGGTGTGCAGGTCATCGTGCGCGAACTGATGGATGCCGGTCTGCTGAACGGCGACGTCCCGACCTGCACGGGCGAGACCCTGGCCGAGCAGGTGGCACGTCTGAACCCGCCCGCCGCCGATGGCACGGTCATCTACCCGGTCTCCAAACCCTACAAGCCGACCGGTGGTCTGCGCCTGCTGGGCGGCAACCTGTCGCCGGGTTACAGCGCGATCCTGAAGCTGGCCGGTGTCGAGGGTGGCCTGGACGACAACATGTTCCGCGGCAAGGCCCGCGTCTTCGAAGGCGAGGCCGGGCTGCTGGAGGCGCTGGACAAGGAGCCGGAGGTCTTCAGCGACGGTGACATGATCATCGTGCGCTACGAGGGGCCGAGCGGCGCACCGGGCATGCCGGAGATGCTGGATTCCACCTCCCGCATCACCACTCTCTGCCGGGAGAAGGGGATCGTTGTCGGCCTGATGACCGATGCGCGCTTCTCCGGCGGTTCCGTGGGCCTGGTCATCGGCCATGTCGGGCCGGAGGCCGCGCTGGGTGGTCCCATCGCGCTGATCGAGAACGGCGACGAGATCATTGCCGACCTGAACATCAACGAACTGAACTGCACCGAACTGCAGGACAAGGCCGTCTTCGACAAGCGCATGGCCACCTGGCAGGCAACCGTCGACGCGAACGGCGGCATCCATCCGAATTGCGGTGTCGCCGATACCCGCCTGCTGAACCGCATGCGCCGTTCCGGCGTGTCCGCGCTGCAGGGTGGCGGCATGCATCCGGATCGCGAGATCTGGGTCAACGATCCCCGGGTGCCGGTGGAGACTGGTTTCACGCCGACCAACAAGTGGCACGACACCTGATCGCCACGCGGGATCGCTTCGGGGCAGAGGAATGAACCTGGCGGAGGATCGAAGGGGCAGATGGCTGGCTGGCTTCCCATAGGGACCGCACCGCAGGATGGCATGCCGATCCTGGTCTACGTGCCGGAATACCAGGGCGGCAATCCGGCCATCGTTACCGCTGTCTGGATGAAGCGGCGGCTGTTCGGGTCCGGCTGGTACGACAGCGGTGCGACGCAGATCGAACCGAGCCACTGGCAACCGCTGCCCGATCCCCCGGTCTGACGTTTCGCCCGGTGCGCCTGTTGATGCACCCTGCCGGATGTGCATTTCCCGAACGCCGTTCGTGTCGGTAGACTGCCCCCGAGCAATTGCAGATCGGGGGAGGTACGCGCAATGAATGGACCCTATGACGGGCTGACAGTCGGTGACATTCTCATCAGGGCGTTCCGTCGCCATGGTGATCGCGTGGCCTTCGAAGGCTATGGCGGGACCTATACCTATCGCGCGTCGCTGGATCTGATCGGGCGCTACCAGGCCGTGTTCAAGCAGTTGGGCATGCGTCGCGGCGAGCATATCGCGATGCTGAATGCGAATCGGGCCGAGGCCTACCTGGCCGGCATTGCGGCGCAGGCGCTGGGGTTGTGCACGACGCCGCTGCACACGCTGGGCAGCCTGGCAGACCACCAGTTCATCCTGGAGGATTCGGAGACCGACTGGCTGCTGGTCGACGTGGAGAACTACGCCGACCGGGGCCGGGAACTGGTGGAGAAGGTCGGGCGGTTGCGTGGCGCACTGACGCTTGGCCCCGCCGACTTCGGCCATGACATCCGTGCCGGCGCCGCGACTGCCGGTGCCGTCAGCGCCGTCGTGGAAGCGGAAGCATCCGACGGGGCCTGGCTGAGCTATACCGGTGGTACCACCGGGCAGCCCAAGGGCGCGATCCGGTCGCATCCGGCATTCGTCGCCATGGTGACCGCGATCCTGGCGGATTTCGAATTTCCCGATTTCACCAATTACCTTGCCGTGGCGCCGATCAGCCACGTGGGCGGCACCAAGCTGCCTGCGGTGCTGCACCTGGGCGGCACCGTCACCTTCATGAACGGCTTCGATCCGGGCAAGGTGCTCACCACCATCGAGCAGGAACGCATCAGCATGACCCTGCTGGTGCCGACCATGATCTACATGCTGCTGGATCACCCCGACCTGGCAAGGCGGGATCTCTCCAGCCTGGAATACCTGCTGTATGGCGCATCCCCCATGTCGCCGACCCGGCTGGTGGAGGGGATCGAGCGGATCGGTCCGGTATTCGGTCAGCTCTATGGCCAGACGGAGGGGTACCCGGTGTCCGTGCTGCGCAAGGCCGACCATGATACCGCCCGCCCGGAACTGTTCACGTCCTGCGGTCATCCCAACGCCCCGTTCCAGGTGAAACCGATGGATGACGAACTGAACGAGCAGCCCGAGGGCTAACCCGGCGAGGTCTGCGTCCGTGCCCGGCAATTCATGCCGCATACTGGAAACGCCCCTAGCCGACGGCGGACGGGCAGGTCTGGGTGCTGCCGTATAACGAGCGGCACTGGGCGAAGTTCTTCGATGTCGGCGGGCGGGAAGACCTGATCGGCGATGAACGGTTTTCCAGCCAGGCGGCGCGGTCGGCGAATATCGATGCGCTGTACGGCATCGTGGCGGAGGTCATGCCGGCGCGGACCTCGAAGGAATGGCTGACCGTGCTGGAGGCAGCGGACATCCCGGTCATGCCGATGAACACGCCGGAAGATCTGTTCGACGATCCGCATCTGAACGCGGTCGGCATGTTTCCGGTCGTCGATCACCCGACCGAAGGCAAGCTGCGCCACATCAAGGTGCCGGTGAGTTTTTCCAAGACGCCCGGCGGCTATTACCGCCATCCCGAACGGCTGGGCAAGGGCACGGCGGAAGTGCTCGCCGATGTCGGTTTTCCGGACGAGGGGATCGGGGCGCTGCAGGAACACGGCGCAGCGGGTAAACCGCCGGAATAACCGGCGACGATATCGGCATGAAACCGGAAGGGCCGCGACCGCGTTCACGGAATGACCGGTCGGGGCCCGTGACGGCTTCTTTACGGCTGTTGCGGAATGCGGCTGAAACCGGGAGTATGCTGGCGAATGCGTTCATATAACGGGCGGCGCAGGTGAGTGACGATAATTCCAAGGAAACAAGCTTCCGGTTTGCGGGGCATTCGATGCCCAGCCTGAATTCCGTAAAATCGATACTGGACGGGTTAATCTGGCGGTATCGCGAGGAATCGCTGCCGTTCTGGAAGGCGGCGCCGTTGCGCGGCTTCCGGGTCGGATTCGCGACCGTCCGCGACCTCATGGAAGGGCAGCTTACCCTGCGGGCGATGAGCCTCGTCTATACCACGCTGCTGTCGCTGGTGCCGCTGGTGGCGATCAGCTTCTCGGTACTCCAGGGATTCGGTCTCCAGACTGAAGTAGAACCTTTGCTGCTGAGAATTATGGAGCCGCCGGGTGAGCAACGCTTCGAAATCACCCGCCAACACCACAAATACGTCAAGCAA
>CAJYBQ010000237.1 GCA_913064755.1 uncultured Alphaproteobacteria bacterium | reverse complement strand
CTCGAAGCCGTATGTTTCACGCTCACTCATCGGATTTCGCCTTCGTTCGATCAACAGGTGCCTTGCGCCACAACCTAGTGCATTCCGCCTGCGGATGAAACGGCACCGGCCCACCCCCGCCATGCGTGTGGCGAAGACTGACCGCGTCGGCATGGCGCGGTCCCACATGGGCGCGAATTCCTGCCGGAGGAGGCCGGCGCGCGGGGCGGGAGAAACAATGCTCAGGCTGTGTACGAATGCGCGGATCACGGGCCAGCCCTGCCGTGTTTCGATTGTCACGATGTATCGAGTGGGGAAAACAGAACGGGAACATTTCAATTGCCGTGCGCGGGGCACTTGCGTACAATTTCGCCCTCGCAGAAACGCCTTCCCGCTGACCACGGACCATGCCGCCATGACCGCACTTTCGCCGATTTCACCGCAGATCTGGGACATGAAGTACCGTCTGAAGAGTGCGGACGGCACCGTTGTCGACGCGACGCTGGAGGATACCTGGCGCCGGGTTGCCCGGACCCTTGCCGAGGTGGAGGCCGACCCCGTGGCCTGGGAGGATCGGTTCTATTCCGCGCTGGAAGGCTTTCGCTTCCTGCCGGCCGGGCGGATCATCGCCGGTGCCGGGACCGCGCGGCGGGTCACCCTGTTCAACTGCTTCGTCATGGGCACGATCCCCGACGACATGGCCGCGATCTTCGAGAACCTGAAGGAAGCGGCGCTGACCATGCAGCAGGGCGGCGGCATCGGCTATGACTTCTCCACCCTGCGCCCCAAGGGCGCGCCGGTGAAGGGGGTCGGTGCAGATGCTTCCGGCCCGCTGACGTTCATGGACGTCTGGGATGCCATGTGCCGCACGATCATGAGTGCCGGGCATCGGCGTGGCGCGATGATGGCCACGATGCGCTGCGACCACCCCGATATCGAAGCCTTCATTGCCGCCAAGGAAGACGCCGGGCGGCTGCGCATGTTCAACCTGTCCGTCCTGGTCACCGATCCGTTCATGGCGGCGGTGAAGGCGGACAGCAACTGGGAACTGACATTCGACGGACGCAGCTACGGCAGTGTTCGTGCGCGGGACCTGTGGGACCGGATCATGCGGGCGACATTCGCCTATGCCGAACCGGGCGTCATCTTCATCGATCGCATCAACGCACAGAACAACCTGCATTACTGCGAGACCATTTCCGCGACCAACCCCTGCGGGGAACAGCCCCTGCCGCCCTACGGGGCCTGCCTGCTCGGCTCCATCAACCTGGCGAGCATGGTGCGTGACCCGTTCACCGCCGATGCCGAGCTGGACATGGACGCGCTGGACGAGATCGTGCCGCTGGCGGTCCGCATGATGGACAATGTCACCGATGCGTCGAACTTTCCGCTGGAGGAGCAACGGCGTGAGGCCGAGGCGAAGCGGCGGATCGGACTGGGTGTCACCGGGCTGGCCGATGCGCTGATCATGTGCCGGTCGCGCTACGGCACGGCGGAGGCCGTGGCGCTGACCGAGGAATGGATGGCCGCAATCCGCAAGCGGGCCTACCTGGCGTCCGTCGAGCTGGCGCGGGAAAAGGGGCCGTTCCCCCTGTTCGACCGGGACGCCTACATGGCCGGGCAGGCCATCGCGACGCTGGAGCCGGAGGTGCAGGCCGCCATAGCCGAACATGGCATCCGCAACGCGCTGGTGACATCCATCGCGCCCACCGGCACGATTTCGCTGTTCGCGGACAATGTCTCGTCGGGGCTGGAGCCGGTGTTCAGCTTTTCCTACAGCCGTTCCGTCCTGATGCCGGACGGGTCGAGGCGGGAGGAGGAAGTGTCCGACCACGCCGTGCGCCTGTGGAAGACACTGCACGGCAATCGGCCGATGCCGGACTATTTCGGCGACGCGCAGTCGCTTTCACCCGCCGACCGCGTGCGGATGCAGGCGGCGGTGCAGAAATACGTCGACGCCTCCATCTCCAAGACCATCAACTGCCCCGAAGACATCACCTTCGATGACTTCAAGGACGTCTACATGATGGCCTATGAAACCGGCTGCAAGGGATGCACGACCTACCGTCCGAACGACGTGACGGGATCCGTGCTGCACGTGAAGAAGCCGGACGAGAAGAAGACACTGGAACTGCCGGGGGGGCAGGCCGAGCTTCCGCTTTCGACGCCTGCGGCGGCGGTGAAGCCCAAGGACCCCTATGAAAGCGGTGGTGTCGTCTACATGACGAAGCCGCTGGATCGTCCCGGTGTCCTGCCCGGCCAGACCTACAAGCTGAAATGGCCGGAGAGTGATCACGCGATCTACATCACGCTGAACGATGTCATCCAGGACGGCCGCCGCCGACCGTTCGAGATCTTCATCAATTCCAAGAACGTCGAGCATTTTGCCTGGACGGTCGCCCTGACGCGCATGATCTCGGCGGTATTCCGGCGGGGTGGTGACGTCAGCTTCATTGTCGAGGAACTGAAGGCCGTGTTCGATCCGCGTGGCGGGGCCTGGGTCGGGGGGCGTTACGTGCCTTCCATCCTGGCCGCCATCGGGGAGGTCATCGAACGGCACATGATCGATACCGGCTTCATCGCCAACCCGCGCGAACAGCACCGGGAAGACGAGGCGGAGAAGGTCGCCGTTGGCCAGGATAACCGGCCCGGTACCGCGCTGCGGCAGTGCCCGCGCTGTGGCGATGCCGGTCTGGCGAAGCAGGAGGGGTGCGACACCTGCTATTCCTGCGGCTATTCCAAATGTGGTTGATGACCGCCGATTGATGGCTGATCTGCATGGCCCGACTGCTCAGGGCCGTTGTCGCCTGATGACGGCGGCGTTACAACATGCCCACACAAACGAATGAATCGCCTGTTGCATCGGGGTGGGGCCAGCCATGTTCAAGAAAATTCTGATTGCCAATCGGGGCGAGATCGCTTGCCGCGTCATCAAGAGCGCGCGGAAGATGGGTATCGCGACAGTCGCGGTCTATTCGGAAGCGGATGATGGTGCGCTGCACATGCGCATGGCGGACGAGGCTGTCTTCATCGGCCCGCCGGCCGCGGCGGAGAGCTATCTGATCGCCGACCGCATCATCGATGCCTGCAAGCAGACGGGCGCCGAGGCCGTGCATCCGGGCTATGGCTTCCTGTCGGAGAACCAGGGCTTCGCGAAGCGACTGGAAAAGGAAGGCATCGCCTTCATCGGTCCGGGCATCAAGGCCATCGCCGCCATGGGCGACAAGATCGAGTCCAAGAAACTTGCCATGACCGCCGGCGTGAACACGGTCCCCGGCTACACGGACGTGATCGAGGAGGTCGACGAGGCCGTAAGGATTGCCGCCGACATCGGATACCCCGTCATGATCAAGGCTTCTGCCGGTGGGGGTGGCAAGGGGATGCGTGTTTCCTGGAACGACGAGGAAGCTCGCGACGGCTATGCCGCCGCTAAGTCCGAAGCCGCATCCAGCTTTGCCGACGACCGGGTGTTCATCGAGAAATTCATCGAAGAGCCGCGCCATATCGAGATCCAGGTGCTGGCGGACGGGCAGGGCACCTGCCTCTACCTGGGGGAGCGGGAATGTTCCATCCAGCGCCGCCACCAGAAGGTGATCGAGGAAGCGCCGAGCCCGTTCCTGGATGATGCGACGCGCAAGGCCATGGGTGAACAGGCCTGCAAGCTGGCCAATGTCGTCGACTACCGTTCCGCCGGCACGGTCGAGTTCATCGTGGACAAGAACCGCAACTTCTATTTCCTGGAAATGAACACCCGCCTGCAGGTGGAGCATCCGGTGACGGAGCTGATCACCGGCATCGACCTGGTCGAATGGATGATCCGCATCGCCAACGGCGAGAAGCTGGACCTGACGCAGGACGACATCAAGCTGACGGGCTGGGCCATAGAGAGCCGCATCTACGCCGAGGATCCCTATCGCGGTTTCCTGCCGTCGATCGGTCGCCTGTCGCGGTTCTCCCCGCCCGAGGAAAGCGCAACGGTTCGCGTGGACACCGGTGTGGTCGAAGGCTCCGAGATCACCATGTTCTACGATCCGATGATCGCCAAGCTGTGCAGCTATGGCCCGGATCGGAAGACCGCCATCGACAACATGGTGGATGCCCTGAACCAGTTCCGGCTGGAGGGCATCAGCCACAACATCAATTTCGTCAACGCGGTCTGCAACCACCCGCGTTTCCGCGAGGGGCGCCTGTCCACCAACTTCATTCCGGAGGAATATCCCGACGGTTTCGAAGGCGCGGTGATCGACGACGTGACCCGTCAGCGCCTGGTCGCGGTGGCCGTGCTGGTGCACCTGCGTGACCGCATTCGTGCCACGGGCATTTCGGGCCAGGTGCCGCACTTCCGTCCGCGCATCGGCCAGGACTGGCAGGTGGAGGTGCAGGGCAGGACGTTCGGCGTTCGCGCCACGGCCGGTGAACGTGCCACCGACGTGCATGTCGATGGCGAGCACCTGGTGGTCGAAAGCAACTGGCGCCCGGGCAAGCCGGTGTTCGACGGCATCATCGGCGGACTGCGGATGAGCGTTCAGGTCCGGTCCACCGTCGAGGGATTCGCCCTGACGTTCAACGGGGCCACGGATGACTACTGCGTCCGCACGCCGGTTGCGGGCGAGCTTGCCGCGCTGATGCCGGTCAAGGAAGCGCCGGACCTTTCCAAGCTGCTGCTCTGCCCGATGCCCGGCATGGTCATGCAGATCCATGTCGAGGTTGGCGAGGAAGTGAAGACGGGCCAGGCGCTGGCCGTGGTGGAAGCCATGAAGATGGAGAACGTGCTGCGCGCCGAAGCCGATGGCGTCGTCTCGGTGATCAATGCGGCAGCCGGTGACAGCCTCGCCGTGGACGATGTCATCCTCGAACTCGAGTGATCAGCCATCGTCCGGTGCGGTTGAGGCCTCGTCCAGGATCCAGTTGCGGAAGGCCGCGATGCGGCTGCGACCGGCATTGTTCGGCGGACAGACGAACCAGTAGGACATGGACAGCGGTTGTTCACCTTCGAACGGTGTGACCAGCCGCCCGGTCGCCAGGTCTTGTGCGGCAAGTGATCGGCGTGTCAGCACCACCCCCACGCCATCGATGGCCGCCTGAAGGGCGTGATCGGCCTGGGAGAAGTGGGAGCCGCGTTTCCAGTCGACGGCATTCTCCGCCCCGACGGCTGTCAGCCAGGCGCGCCAGTCCGGTGTCATGGGGTCATAGCGCAGCGAATCATCGTGGATCAGCGGCAGGCGGGCCAGGTCGGCGGGCGCGGCAATGCCACCGACACTGTCCAGCAGCACGGGGCTTGCCGCGGGCAGGACGGTATCGTCCAGGATCTTCCAGACCTTCAGGTCCGGGTAATTGCCTGATCCGAAACGGATGGCGCAGTCGATGCCGTCACGGGTCATGTCGGCCATCTCGACACTGGCGGAAATCCGCACGTCCAGTTCCGGGTGCGCGCGGTTGAACCGTTCCAGCCTCGGTATCAGCCATTTGACCGCGAACGACGGAACGGTCGAAACGGAAATGACATTGTCTCCGTCGTCCTTCTCCAGCACCGACAGCGCATCCACCATCAGGTCGAAGGACCGGGTGAGGTCTGGCAGGATCACGCGGGCGGCATCGGTCATCACCACCGCGCGGTTGTGGCGATGGAACAGGGGCACACCCAGGTGATCCTCCAGGGTGCGGATCTGATGGCCGATGGCGGCCGGTGTCACCGCCAGTTCGTCGGCGGCGGCCTTGCAGCTCTCATGTCTCCCCGCGGGCTCGACGGCACCGCGGGCATTCAGGGGTGGCGGGCGACGCCGCGTGCTCTCCCGCCCCGTGGCTCAATCCCTCACTGACAGCAGAAAACTTTGCGTGTTGCGCACACGTTGTCGTGTCCCGCCAGGCGTCCTGCACCCCAGTGCCACTCCATCGACCCGCCACAG
>CAJYBQ010000236.1 GCA_913064755.1 uncultured Alphaproteobacteria bacterium | reverse complement strand
GATGCGCCGGGTGAATGGGCATTCCATTGCCACCTGTCCTATCACGCGGACTCCGGCATGTTCCGCAAGGTGATTGTCGAAGGCGCGCCAGCCGCCGGTTCTGTCGGTGTCTCCGCGAAGCAGGGGGGCTGAAGCGATGATCATGAAACACGTGCAGGCTGCAGTTCTTGCCGCGGCGCTGCTGGTGGCCCTGCCCGCGCTGGCGGAGTCGAACACCTGGGGCATCCAGGCGGAGCAGATCGAGTATCGGGTGGGGGAGGACACGGATGTGTCCGCCTGGGACCTGGACGCGTTCTATGGCAACGATGAACTGCGCTTCGTCTGGCGAAGCGAGGGGGAGTACGGCGTCCGGGAAGAGAGCTTCGAGACCCTGGAGAACCAGTTCCGTCTCACCACGCCCGTCTCGGATTTCTTCGACGTCGTCGGCGGCATCCGGCTGGATACGGCGAAGGGTCCCGACCGGCTGCACGGAGTGGTGGGCCTGCATGGCCTTACCCGGCAATGGTTCGAGGTGGATGCCGACCTGTTCGTATCCGACCATCCGTCCGCGCGGTTCGAGGTCGAGTACGAAGGCTTGATCACCAACCGGATCATCCTGGTACCCAGCATCGAACTGGATATTCCGTTCACCGATGACCGGGCATTCGGGCAGGGTGCCTTCGGCCCGAAGCTGGAGGTGGGCATGAGGCTCAGCTACGACCTGGTGGACCGGCTGCTGTCACCCTATGTGGGGGTGCATTACGAGCGTTCCTTCGGTCGCAGCGCCGACTTCGTGCGTGCGGGCGGGGAGGACGCCGGCGCGGCATTCCTCGTCGTTGGCGCGCGGATGCTGTTCTGACGCGAAGCCGTCGCCTCCGAACCGTCACCACTTGCCGCCCTCCCCGATCCGCTTCAGGATCGGTTCCCTGGATCGGGGAGGGTCGGCAGGATGGATTTCGAACTCAGTGAAGAACACCGCATGTTGCAGGATCTGGTGCAGCGGTTCGTCAACGACGAACTGATGCCGCTGGAACCGGAGGTGCTGGCACGTGAAGTGCGCGGTGAAGGCGTCGCCCTGACGGCGGCGGAACGGTCCCGGATCGATGCCCGGTCGCGGGAGCTCGGATTATGGGGCCTGGATGCGCCGGAAGATGTCGGCGGCACGGACCTGCCCACAGTGGCCATGATCGGTGTGAACATCGAACTCGGGCGCACGGTGACGCCCTACATGTTGCCGCCGGACTCCCCGAACCTGCGCATGCTCATGGCGACCGTGAACGACGATCAGCGGGAACGCTACCTGGCGCCCTACGTGAAGGGCGGCACGGTTTCCGCCATCGGCATATCCGAACCGGGCGCAGGTGCCGACCCCGCCGGGATGCGGACACTGGCCGTGCGTGATGGTGACGACTGGGTCATCAACGGCTCCAAGATATGGATCAGCCGCGCGGAAGAGGCGGATTTCACCATCCTGATGGCGGTGACGGATCGGGAGAAGGGCGCACGGGGCGGGATTTCCGCCTTCCTGGTGGACCGGGGCACGCCCGGGTTCAACATCGCCCGTCGCATCCCGATGATCGGCGGGGCCTTCACCTACGAGATCGCCCTGCAGGACTGTCGCGTGCCACATGCCAACCTGCTGGGCAAGGAGGGCCAGGGTTTCGCCCCCATGCAGGTGCGGCTTTCGACCCGGCGCCTCGAAATGGCGTCCTGGTGCATCGGCATGGCCGAACGGGCGCTGGAGATGATCTGCGAGTTCGCGCCGCAACGCACCACCTTCGGCGCGCCCCTGTCGGAACGGCAGGCCGTGCAGTGGTGGGTCGCCGACGCGGCGGCCAAGATCAAGGCGAGCAGGCTGATGGCCTATGAGACCGCGTGGAAGCTCGACCAGGGGCAGGACGTGCGCACCGACGTGTCGATGATCAAGGTCTATGCCACGGAAATGGCCTGGGAAGTGCTCGACAACGCCATGCAGACCTTCGGTGCCATGGGCATGACGCGGGAACTGCCGCTGCACCAGATGGCGGCGCAGATCCGGCTGATGCGGATCTATGACGGGCCGTCGGAAGTGCATCGCTGGGTCGTGGCGCGGAAGCTGCTGGGCCTGAAGCGCTAGAGCCTGAAACGCCAGGGCCTGAAACGCCAGGGCCTGAAACGCCAGGGCGGTCCGCCAGACGGCGGTCCGCCAGACGGCGGTCCGCCAGACGGCGGTCCGCCAGACGGCGGTCCGGTGATGTCGGCAGGCAGTGGCAGGATCCGGCAGCCTGCAGACAAAAAAATGGCGGGTCGCGCACGACCCGCCGAGTCAAACAGGGAGGCTTCACGTCTGGGAGACGTCGGACATCACTAAACAGGGAGGCGTCAGGGATGCCCGGCGATATTGCGCTGCAACATCGACAAGTGGAGATTTAGGGATTCCGTTTGCGGAAATAAAGGGCAAGCCCTGCACGCGTGTTATGCAGTTCCGGTATGGCTCGCGAACCGCGGATATGCTGGCCCCCGCGCGGCAGGCGAAGGTTGTCGCCGGGGTGTTGCAGAATAACCATGCCGGGAAACCGGTCAGAAACGGGTTTCGGAGACCTTCTGGATCAGGAAGTCCCGGAAGACGGTGATCCGCTTGGAGTTCCGCAACTCCTCCGGGTAGACGAAGAAGGTATCGAACTTCGGCCCCGCGATGTCATCCAGAATGCGCACGGGCTGGCTGTGGCCCTGCACGATGTAATCCGGCAGCGCACCGATGCCCAGTCCGCTCTCGACGGCCTGCAACAGGCCGTAGATGTTGTTGACCTTCAGCACCGGGCGGCGTGGCTTGTCCGGGTTCGCGCCCAGTTCCATCAGCCAGTCGCTGGCGCGTACCGGGTTCGGGGTATCGTCGCCGTAGACGATCAGCGAATGCTTGTCCAGGTCCTCGGCCGACTTCGGCATGCCCCGGCGCTTCACGTAGTCCGGCGAGGCGTAGAGATGGAAATGCACCGTCATCAGCTTGCGCTGGACCAGGTCCGGCTGGGTCGGTGGCCAGAGGCGGATGGCGATATCCGCCTCCCGCATCGTCAGGTCGACCTCACCGTCGGTCAGCAGCATGTTCACGTTGATGTCGGGATAGGCCTCGATGAATTCCCGAATCCGCGGGGTCAGCCAGGTGGAACCCAGCCCGATGGTCGTGGAGACCTTCAATTCGCCGCGCGGCTTTTCCTTCGCATCCGTCAGCATGGCTTCCGCCATCGCCAGCTTCGCGAAGACGTCCCGTGCGGTCTGGTAGAGCAATTCGCCCTGTTCCGTGAGAATCAGCCCGCGGGCGTGCCGGCGGAACAGCGTCGTACGCAGGCTTTCCTCCAGGGCACTGACCTGGCGGCTGACTGCTGACTGGCTGAGATTCAGAAGATCACCCGCGTGAGTGAAACTTCCGGCCTCGGCCACCGTGTGAAATATGCGCAACTTGTCCCAATCCATGGGGGGGAAAATATCCTTCCGCGCGGAATCGACAAGCGAAATCAGGAAGATTCGTACTCAGGCCTCTCCAGGCCCCCCTGAAAGGCCTATTCCGCGGCCGCCGCGAGCTCGTGTTCACCAAGGAATTTTTCTGCCTCCAGGGCGGCCATGCACCCGGTGCCGGCCGCCGTCACGGCCTGGCGATAGGTCTTGTCCTGAACGTCACCGGCCGCGAACACGCCGGGGATGTTCGTGGCGGTCGAATCCGGGGCGGTGAGGATATAGCCCTCTGCATCCATCGTGACCTGGCCCTTGAAAAGGGCCGTGTTCGGATCATGACCGATGGCGATGAAGACGCCATGCATGGGGATTTCCTGCGTTTCGCCGGTGCCGACATGCCGCAGCCGCACGGCGGTCACGCCCAGCGGGTCCTTGTCGCCCAGGACCTCGTCCAGCACGTGGTTCCAGACGCACTTGATCTTCGGGTGGTTGAGGACCCGCTTCTGCAGGATGTTCTCGGCCTTGAGGGCATCGCGGCGATGGATCAGCCAGACGGTCGAGGCGAAATTGGTCAGGAACAGGGCTTCTTCTGCCGCCGTGTTGCCGCCGCCGACCACGCAGACTTCCTTGCCCCTGTAGAAGAAGCCGTCGCAGGTGGCGCAGGCGGATACGCCGAACCCCTGGAACGTCTGCTCGCTTTCCAGTCCCAGCCATTTGGCCGATGCGCCGGTGGAGATGACAACCGTTTCGGCAATGTAGGTGTCGCCATTGTCGCCGGTGGCGACGAAGGGGCGCTGTCCCAGGTCCACCGTGGCGATCATGTCGTTGATGATCCGCGTGCCGACATGGGCCGCCTGCTGTTCCATCTGTTCCATCAGCCAGGGACCCTGGATGACCTCGGCAAAGCCCGGGTAGTTCTCGACATCCGTGGTGATGGTCAGCTGCCCGCCGGGCTGCAGCCCATGCACCATCACGGGCTCCAGCCCCGCGCGGGCCGCATAGATGGCGGCGGTGCACCCGGCAGGGCCGGACCCCACGATCAGGACTTTCGTGTGTATCGTCTCGGCCATGGCGGGGTTCCTCATGATGTGGCGGTTCCAGCTATTTCGCATTGCGCGCACGCATGTCAAGTTGCTGCTGCAAGGATCACCGCAGGGGGGCGGCCAGGATAATGGATATCGACGAGTTTCGCAGCCATGCGCACCAGATGGTGGACTGGATGGCCGACTACATGGGCCGCGTCGAGACCCTGCCCGTGCGTGCCCGGACCGCGCCGGGTGAAGTGGATGCAACCCTGCCCCGGACAGCCCCGGAAACGGGGGAGCCGATCAGCCGGATCATGGCCGATTTCAACCGGGACATCATGCCGGGGATCACCCATTGGCAGCACCCGAACTTCTTCGCCTACTTTCCGGCCAATTCCAGTCCGCCGTCGGTGCTGGCGGAGATGCTGACCGCGACCATCGGCGCACAATGCATGCTGTGGCAGACGTCGCCCGCGGCGACGGAAATGGAAACACGGGTGCTTGACTGGGTGCGCCAGATGATCGGGCTGGACGATGGCTTCCACGGTGTCATCCAGGATTCGGCCTCCGGCGCGATCCTCTGTGCCCTGCTGACGGCCAGGGAACGGGTGACGGACGGCGATGCCAACGAGAACGGTCTGGCCGGGGGCGCGCCGCTGGCCGTCTATTGTTCGGACCAGACCCATACGGCGACGGAAAAGGGGGCGAAGATCGCCGGCTACGGTCGCCGGTTCGTCCGCAAGATCGCCACCGACGAACGTTTCGCCATGCGTCCCGAAGCCCTGCGAGATGCGATTGCCGCCGACCTGGCTGCGGGCATCCGCCCCGCCTGCGTCGTGGCCTCCCTCGGGGCCACGGGCGTCGGTGCCGTGGACCCGCTGGCCGCCATTGGCGAGATCTGTGCCGAGCATGGCATCTTCTTCCACGT
The DNA here is from genome assembly GCA_913064755.1 of uncultured Alphaproteobacteria bacterium. Classification (GTDB taxonomy): domain Bacteria; phylum Pseudomonadota; class Alphaproteobacteria; order Minwuiales; family Minwuiaceae; genus Minwuia. The sequence goes on along the minus strand of CAJYBQ010000236.1, from coordinate 560 downwards.
GGACGCTGCCTGGGCCGGTTCCGCGCTGATCCTGCCGGAGCATCGCTGGATGCTGGACGGGCAGGGATATGTCGACAGTTTCGTGTTCAATCCCCACAAGTGGCTGCTGACCAACTTCGATTGCGCCGCGCATTACGTGCGTGATCCGGATGCGCTGGTCCGCACCTTTGCCATCGATGCCGCCTTCCTGCAGAGCCGGGAGGGGCGGCAGGTCATCGACTATCGGGACTGGGGGGTGCCGCTGGGCCGCCGGTTCCGTGCGCTGAAGCTCTGGTTCGTCATCCGCAGCTATGGCGTCGAGCGGCTGCAGCAGATCCTGCGTGCCCACATCGCGATGGCGGAAGACCTGGAGCGCACCATTGCCGCTGCGCCCGATTTCGAGATGCTGGCACCGCGCGTGCTGTCGCTGATCAATTTCCGCTTCCACCCCGCCGGGGCCGACGATGCGACCTGTGACGCGATCAGCGCACGACTGCTGAATGCCGTGAACGATTCCGGCGAGGCCTCTTTCACGCCGAACCTGTTCAGTGGCCGCTATGCGCGCCGCGACGCCCTCCTCC
>CAJYBQ010000235.1 GCA_913064755.1 uncultured Alphaproteobacteria bacterium | reverse complement strand
GTTGCGCGACCTGCAGGACCGCTACAACCTCGCCTACCTGTTCATCTCCCACGACCTGAAGGTCGTGCGTGCCCTGTCGGACGAAGTGGTGGTGATGAAGGAAGGTCGGGTGGTGGAACGCGGCCCGGCGCAGCAGATCTTCGATGCGCCGCAAGAACCCTATACAAGGGCCCTGCTTGCCGCGGCGTTCGAGCACCGCATGATCGGGGAAAGTGGCTGACGCAGACCGCGTCGCCGTCGGTCAGCGGCCGAACAGCCGTTTCAGCCGACCGACAGGGGAATTCCGTCGCCGCTGCATCTCGAGGCCTCTCTCCAGGGCCTTCTGCTGCGCTTCCAGGCGGGCGTCGGAATAGGAAACCACCTCCTCGTTGCCGGGCAACCTCTGCCGCAGGTCGTCCAGTTCCATCGCCCAGCCGTTGGCCTTGTCAGGGCCGTAGGCATCGACGGAGAGAGCCATGATGAACAGCGCATGCGCGAGCGTGCCGGCATGTTCGTCTGCCACGGTCGCGGTATCGCCGATCATGGCCTTCAAGCGATCCAGTGTCCCGATGGCGTCTTCCGGGGCGTGTTCGGTCTCGGACGCGATGCGGAACGTGATCAGCGAATACCAGTGCGACAGCACGGGTGCGTCGTCGGGAAATTCGTCATGCAGCTTGCGCAATTCGTCATCCAGGAAGGGCAGGGTTGACGGCGAAACCCCGCCGATCTTCTGGGCCATGCAGGCCGCGGCGAGTGATGCCGATTTCCGCCAGTGTGCCTGGTCGGGCAGCAGGCGGCACATCTTCAGGCCACCCATCACGACCATGCCGGCGAGTTCGGGATCGTGATCCACGACATCTTCGGTGACGAAGAAGCAGTTTTCGGACGTCTGAACATCATCCGGGTCGGGTGTCTGCGCACCTTCGATATAGTCCATCAGGACGTTCGCGTAGGCGCGGGCGTTGTTGATTGCTTCTTCGGCATCCCTGTCGGCCATGATGTTTCAGATCCCTGTTCGTGAGTGAGTGCCCGTTACAAGTGTGTTTGTCTGTCTTATGCACTCTTTCATCGTCACCGCCCGTTTGCAACACCTTGACCTGTGTTCCACCCCCGGCCACAACGGCTTGCCCCTGTTGGAGAAACGCCATGACGACCCTGCTGTTCTATTCCAAGTCCGATCGCACTGAATGGTGGCGGGAGATGATGGCGGAGCATCTGCCGGAGGTCGAGTTCAGGGTCTGGCCGGATGTCGGCGACCGCGCAGAGATCGATTACGCGCTGGTCTGGAAGCCCGAGTCTGGCCTGCTGGCATCCCTGCCGAACCTGAAGGCGATCCTGTCGCTGGGGGCCGGCGTGGACCATATCTTCGCCGACCCGGACCTGCCGCAGGGAGTGCCGATCAGCCGCGTGGTGAATGACAACATGGCGCTGCGGATGCGGGAATGGGTTCTGCTGCATGTCCTGTCGCATCATCGCAGGCAGAGGGAATACAACCAGTTGCAGCGCGCGCGTGTCTGGCGCGACCTGGACCAGCCGCATGCCGGGGAACGTCGGGTCGGCGTCATGGGGCTGGGGGAACTGGGGGGCGATGCCGCGCATCACCTGGCGGCGATCGGTTTCGACGTCATCGGCTGGTCGCGCAGTCCGCGTGAACTGGACGGCGTGCGCACGTTCCACGGCCGCGACGGGTTGAAGGCGTTCCTGGCGGAGACCGACATCCTGGTTTCGGTGCTGCCGCTGACGCCGCAGACCACCAACATGATCGATGCCGATTTCCTCGCCCGCCTGCCGCGCGGTGCATCCGTCATCAATGCCGGGCGCGGCCAGCAGATCGTGGAGGCCGACCTGATCGCCGCGCTGGACAGCGGTCACCTGTCGGAGGCGACGCTGGACGTGTTCCAGACGGAGCCGCTGCCGGTGACCGACCCGCTCTGGATCCATCCGCGCGTGACCGTGACGCCGCATATCGCAGCCATGACCGACCCCCGCGCCCTGGTGCGCCAGGTCGTGCAGGACATCCGCAGCGTGGAGGCCGGACAGCCGGTGACCAACCCGGTCGATCCCGCCAGGGGGTACTGACGATGGCGCGGTTCCGGATTCGCCTGGCCGAGGCGGCGGATGCGGAAACGCTGGCCCGCATGGCCAATGTCTTCGATGCCGAGGACATGGGCGCGGAGAGCCTGCAACCCTTCACGCCGGCCACCGTGATGCGGGACATGATCGGACCGGATGCGGTGCTGAAGACCCTTGTCGCCGACGCCGGGGGCCGTCTCGTCGGGTTCCCCAACCACCTGCCGTCATACAGGTTCGAATCGGCCGAACCGGCGTTCTGGCTGGAAAGCCTCTACGTCGTTGCGGAGTTTCGCCGCGCCGGTGTCGCCCGTGCGCTGATGGCGGCGGTGGCCGCAGACTGCCTGGCCCGCGGCGCGGCAGCGCTCTACTGGGGTGTCCGCATGGTCAATGACGAGGGCAAGGGGTTCTATTCGGCCATCAATGCGCAGAGCGAGAAAGCCGAGATACTGGCGCTGTACCGTGACGAGATGGCCGCGCTCGATACCTGATGCCGGCGGTGCTCACCGCGGGCGCCAGGCGAACAGGCGCAGGCCGATTGCGACCACGAGGCCGTAGATCACCATGGCGGCGGCCACCAGCATGAAGATGTTGTCGGGATCGGTGTCGCCGGACGGGAACAGCACGACGCCGCCACCGGCGATGATGACCAGGCGCAGGAACGCGCCAAGCACAGGCGCACCGAGCGACTGCAGGCTCTGGCTGGCGAAATAGAGGCAGAGTCCCAGGCCGAAGAAGGCGTAGCAGGGCGCGACGGTGCGCATGTAGGTCGCCGTGGCGTCGATCACCGCCGGGTCGTCGGTGAACTGTCGGGCCCAGAAGGTCGGCACCATGTAGGACGCCAGCCCGATCAGGCCGACGATCGCCGAGGCGACGAAGGTTCCCTGCCAGGCAATGCCGATGGCCCTTGCCCGCTGTCCGGCACCGGCATTGGCGCCGACCATGGCGATCAATGATGCGCCGATGCCGAAGATGACCGGCACCAGCAGGAATTCGAGCCGCGCGCCGATGCCGTAACCGGCCAGCCATTCCGGGCCGAGCCTGCCCATCAGGGCCGTCACCGTCAGGGCGGTTGCGATGGTCATGACCGACTGTATCCCGGCCAGGCTGCCGACCTTCAACAGCGGCACCATCAGGGTCCGCGCCACGGGGCCGACGACGAAGCGGACCTGGCTTCTGCCGGTCAGGAACAGGAACCAGAGCGCCGCGAAGCCGACCGCGTAGGCGCCGATCATCGCCCAGGCTGCACCGGTGATACCCATGCCGCCCCGCGTGATCAGGATCCAGCACAGGATCAGGTGGCTGATCGACGTGATGGCCTGGACCACGGCCGGGCGGATCATGTCCCCGGCACCGCGCATGATGCCCGCGCCCATGTTCGTCATCCAGATCAGCACCATGCCCAGCATCAGGACGTTGGAATAGTCCATCGCGGCCTGCAGCACCTCTCCCTCGCCAACCAGGAAACCGTAGAAACTGCGCCCGAAGACCAGGAAGATCGCGGCCATGATCGCGCCGCCGCCCAGGGAAATGATCACCGATGCGCGCAGGATCATCTCCGCCCGCGCCGTGTCCCCGGCACCCATGGCGTTGGCCGTCGCGCCGCTGACCGCACCACCGATGGCACCGGCGGACAGCATGGTGGACAGCATCATGATCGGGAACACCAGCGCCACGCCGGCCAGTTCGACGGTGCCTTCACGGCCCAGGTACCAGGCCTCCACGATGCTCATCGACGACATGATCATCATCGCGGCAATGCCGGGCACTGCCAGCCGGAACAACGTGGGTAGGTTCTGCGCTGTCAGCAGCCGGGTACGGCGGTCCATCATGGGTCGGGTCCTCCTGCAACAAGGAACCTGTGCCACGCGAACCCGAAGTCCACAGGGTAGGTATTAAAAATGCACTTTATTGGCAAACCTGCCTGGCCGGGCAAGGTCGACTGCGGGTCAGATACTGACCTGGCAGAGCGGGACCGGCAGGCCGGAGACACCTATGCCGGTTCGGAAGACCGTGCCACTCAGCGCGTCCGGACCACCTACCGAGCCGGTCACCACGTAGAGGTCGCCCAGGTCGTCACCGCCGAAGGCAACGCTGGTCACCATCGGCAGGGGGCAGGGCAGGCTCTGGCGCAGGCTGCCGTCCGGTTCGTAGACATCGACCCGGCTGCCATGTGCCACGGCAACCACGATGGCCCCGTCGGCGGCAACGCACAGCCCGTCCGGATGACCATCCTCGTAGGCGGCAAAGGTCTTCCACGGGCCGACGTCGCCGTCGGTCACGTCATAGACCCGGACGATGTTCTCCCGGGCGTCGGAGTGATACAGCTTCGTGCCGTCGGGGGAGAAGGCCAGCCCGTTGGTCAGCATGATGCCGTCGGAGACCGTGCGGACGCTGCCGTCCAGGTCGATGACATGCAGGTGACCCGGACGCGGTGTCTGGTCGGAGAAGACCACGTAGCCCAGGGATCCGACCCACAGGCGTCCCTGGCTGTCGGTGGTGAAGTCATTGAAGCCGATGGCGGTGTCGGTCACGTCCTTGTCCAGCAGGACCAGGGACCGGTCGTCAGCACCCAGCCCCTTGTAGGCGATGTTGCGCCCGCCAACGATGATGCCGCCGTCCCGATGCGCCGACATTCCGCCGATGCCCTTGCGGTGCTCCAGCACGGTGGAGACAAGTCCATCGGTGCCCAGGGCATAGACGCCGCCATTCTGAACATCGCTGAACAGCAGCCCGCGACCTTCGATCCAAAGCGGTCCCTCGATCAGGCCATAGCCGGTGACGATCTTTTCCATGTTCCGATTCTCCCTGGTCCACCATGATGGGGCATCGTGTTGATGGCTCTGGGGAGTATGCAACAAGTCGGGCCATTTTCGAAAACTGACTGACAGAGGGGGAGGCGTGCGATGGACGCACTGGACTTCAAGGATCGGCGCGTGCTGATCACCGGCGGCACCAATGGCATGGGCAACGCAATGGCACATGCGTTCCGCGAACGCGGCGCGGCGGTGACGGTCACCGGGACGCGGCCGGCCGAATCCTACGACAGCAACCTGCAGGGGCTGGATGTGCGCCAGCTCGACGCCGGTGACCCCGGCCAGGTGGCGCGGCTGGTGGCGTCGATCGAGCGGCTGGACATCCTGATCAACAATGGCGGCATGGTGCTCTACAAGGGGGCGGAATTCGAACCGGAGGGATTCCAGCGGGTCCTGGACGTCAACCTGACGGGTGTCATGCAACTCTGCACCGGGTTCCGGCCCAAGCTGGCGGCACGGCAGGGCTGCATCATCAATGTCTCGTCGCTGGCGGCCTTCGGCGCGGTCCGCGGCAACCCGGCCTATGGCGCGTCAAAGGCGGCCCTGGTCAACCTGACCAAGACCCTCGCCGTCGTCTATGCCCGCGACCAGGTGCGCGTGAACGGTATCGCGCCGGGCTTTGTCCAGACCAACATCACCCAGGTCAGCCAGGACAACGAGCAGATTTCCGAGGCCATCGTGCAGAAGACGCCGCTGCGCCGCTGGGGCCAGCCGGAAGACATGGTCGGCCCGGCCCTGTTCCTTGCCTCGACGCAATTGGCAGGCTTCGTGACCGGCCAGACCATCCTGGCCGACGGCGGCTACAGCCTGCAGGTCTGAGACCTGGAGTCCGAGAGCTGAAGTCCGGGGTATGGGGCAGCGCGTCGCGCCGAAGGGGGCGGGCTGCCCCTCAGCCGAGCTTCAGTTCCACCGGCTGGCCGTGCGGGGTGCTGCGATAGGCCCGCAACCAGTCGCTGGCGCGCAACGACAGGGCGTCTGGCGTGGTCAGCGACTTTGCCGTCCCCAGGTGTTCCAGTGCCGCCAGCCAGTGCCGGTAATAGGTGTCGCCAAGGTCGGGATCGCCCGCGTT
>CAJYBQ010000234.1 GCA_913064755.1 uncultured Alphaproteobacteria bacterium | reverse complement strand
GGTTCTGGATCGCCATCGCGCTTGCGGCCTGTCCGGAAGCAACCGCCAGTGCCGCAGCACCGCCTTCCAGCGCTGCCACGCGCTGTTCCAGCACATCACAGGTCGGGTTCATGATGCGGGTGTAGATATTGCCCAGTTCCTTCAGCGCGAACAGGTTCGCCGCATGCTCCGAATTCTGGAACTGGTATGAAGTGGTCTGATAGATCGGCACGGCGACCGACCCGGTGGTCGGGTCGGCGCGATAACCGGCATGCAGAACAATGGTCTCGGGATTGGTCGGTGATTGGGTCATGGTGTGCGTCCTCACGGCTTCGCAAAATGCCAGCGGAGGCGCTGACAACCCGTGGATCGCAGTACACCTCTTTAGCGGAATTTGTTAACGCGCCCGCAAGCTGGCTCAAATCGGCGCGGTAGGGAAACTAGGTTTTCTGGCCGTCGCGTGTCAAGCGCCTAGGCGGCGAGACGCAGGCTTTCGCTGGAATGGACGATGTCGCCAACCCGGAAGGGTTTCAGCCCGAACGTCAGGTTCTCCGACCGGAAGAGGTAGGAGAACATCAGCATGTCGATCACCTTGCCATCGCTTGCCATGGGCAGCACCAGGCGGTCGGTCTCGAGTTCGCGACCGTCGGCATAGGTCATCCGGATGCGGGAAAACACCGGTCCGCGGCTGGTCACGGTATCGCGGCAGAGTTGCGCCATGGAAAGCTCGTAGGCGCCCGCCTCTGCGTCATTCACCGACTGGTCGGTGTAGTCGGTACCATGAATGTGATTGATCTGGGTGCCGATCAGACGATACCGGAAGCGGTAGTCGCCCCCGATCTCGGTCACGACATCTATCAGGCCGATGCTCTTCAGCAGCTTCGGAAAGTCGAGTGGATTCACCGCCGCACGGCTCGGGATCCTGCCGCCAGCCTCAAGGCTTTGCCAGTAATCCAGAAGTGTCCGTTGCTCTGTCCTCAAGAGACTGGAATCCAGCACATCAGTGCCTTTCTGCTGCGAAACTGCCATCGGGCAATTCAGACGCAAATCGCGCTTCGAAAGAGTTGCCGCCCGAGGCCACTCCGGTTGCTCGCAAAGTCCTCGGAACCTTCGCGATCTGATCACGTTGCATGGAAAACCTTACCAGAGTGTAAACCGCTTGCAACCGGCACCAGGCGAGGGGCTGTCATGTGATGAAGGGACTTTTTCATGCTCGGGCAAGCACTTGCCCGGTCCGGAATCGGCGTGGTTCAGACGCCGTAGGCGACGCCGTCGTGACCCGGATCAGCCGCCCCATCGAATGCGCCTTCGTCGGTCACGCGGATGCCGTGCACGGCCGCGATGTCGAAGGTGAGCGGGTTGCGCGCCACTTCGTATCCATCCTGCTGCAGCGCGCGCTCCACCGATCGCGGGATGCGATTGGTCACGTCGATGATGTCGGACGTGGCGGAAAACCGCGGGGCGGATACAGCCTCTGTCATCGTCATGCCATGATCGATGACATTCAGCGTTGCCTGCAGCACGCCCATGGCGATCTGCGTGCCACCCGGTGCGCCGATGGCCAGGCGCAACTTGCCATCCCTGAAACCGAACGTCGGGCAGACCGAACTGAACCGCGCCTTGCCGGGGGCGATGGAGCCCGCCCGGCCGGGGCGTGGGTCGAACACGGCCATGCAGCCGTTGTACATGAAGCCCAGGCCATCGGTGATGACACCGGACGGCATGCCGAGGGAATGGGTCATGGTGACCGCGTTACCGTCGGCGTCGATGACCGCGACATGGGTGGTCTGCTTCGATTCCTCCATCCCGATGCGGTCGACGTGCTGCTTCTCCCCGGCCCTGATGCGGGCCGCGGCCGCGGCCGCGTGCGCCTTCGACGTCAGCCGCTCGATCGGCACGTCGTAGAAGGCCGGGTCGCCGACATGTGCATCCTTGTCGGCGGTCGCGACCTTCATCGCCTCCGCCACCACGCGGACGTATTCCACCGAATTGTGGCCGATCCCGGCCAGGTCGAAGTTCTCCAGGATGTTCATCATCTCGGCCAGCATGATACCGCCGCCCGGGGGCTGGTTGGTGGTCAGGTGCCAGTCGCGATAGTCGATGGTGATCGGGGCGTTGCGGGTCGTGGCGTATTCGGCCATGTCCTCGTAGGTCAGCAGGCCGCCATGGGCCGCGAAATCCTCCGCGATCCGTTCCGCGATCTCGCCCTTGTAGAAGATGTCCGGCCCGTGCCTTGCGATCCGCTCCAGGGTCGTCGCCAGGTCGGGGTTGTTGACCCGGTCACCGACCCGCTTGGTGCTGCCGTCGGCGCGGAAATAGGCGTCGCGACCGGTGGCAGAGAACCCGAGCCGATCCGTGACGTCGGCGCGACCGTAGCTGCTGCCCGAATCCCACCAGAACTGCACGTGCGGGCGAACCACGAAACCTTCCCGTGCCTGGGCTATCGCGGGGGCACAGATGTCGGCCCAGTCCATGGTGCCATAGTTGCTGACGGCTTCATGATACGCCTTCAGGCTGCCCGGCGTGGTGACGGCCTGGTATCCCAGGTCGTTGACGAAGCCTTCCAGAACGAAGCCGAAGCCATCGCGGGTCCCGCCGACAATGATGTCTTCCCACATGTCCGGCGTGGCGCTCTTCGGTGTCTTGCCGTGCAAGACGATGAAGTCCAGCACGTCGCGGTCGGGCATGTAGACCTGGCAGGATCCGAAGCCTGCGATGCCGCACATCTGCGGATCGACCACGCCCTGCACCAGCGCCGCCGCCATCGCCGCGTCGATTGCGTTGCCACCCCGGGCCAGGATGTCGGCCCCTGCCTCGGCCGCTTCCGGCTGTGCGGCTACAATCATGGATTTCGCTTTGGCGGCCATGGTGATCGATCCTCCCCTTTTATCGGGATAGCGAAACACAGGCCGGGAACCTTCACAAGCCCGGCGAGCGCATCCCCCGGTATCGGTCCGGCGCGGGGCAGGGGGAAGGTGACCTGCATGTCGTCACGGCGCTGACGGGGGCAGTTCCACGCTGTCCAGCAGACCCCTGGCGCGGTTCAGGGCGGCACCGGTCGCGGCCATGATCTGCGGCAGCAGCAGCCATTCCAGCGTCCAGGCGGTGCCGGACCGTTCCTGTTCATGCACCAGCACCTGCTGCATGCCGCCGGACTGGGTGGCGGTGAAGCCGGCCAGCGCGACAAGCACCTCGGCCGCCACGGGATTCACCTTGTGGGGCATCGCGGAAGACCCGCCACCACTGGTGACTCGCAGTTCCGCCACCTCGTTCTGGGTCATCAGGGCGATGTCCTGCCCGATCTTGCCCAATGCGCCCGTGACGCCGGCGCACCAGTTGGCGATGGCCACCAGGCCCAGCCGGTTCGTCTGCCAGTGGTGATCGGGCACCGGCAGGTCGAGACGCCGCCCCAGCTCAGCCGCGACGGCGGGTCCGTCGACGCCAAGCTTGTCCAGTGTCCCCGCCGCTCCGCCGCATTGCAGCCGGATGGCGGCCTGCCGCACCCGCGCCAGGTCTGCGTGCAGGTCCTGCAGGGGTATCAACCAGTTGGTCAGGCGATCGGCGTAGCGCACGGGCACCGCGCGCTGCATGCGCGTGCGGCCCATCAGGGGGCGATCACCGGCGGTTTCGATCAATTGCCGGACCTGGTTGCGGACAAGGGTCAGCCGGTCAGAGAAACGGTCCAGGCAGGGGGCAAGGCGCAGCACCAGCGCGGTGTCGATCACGTCCTGCGACGTGCTGCCGAAATGCACATGCGGCTTGTGCGGGTCCGGTACGGCGGCGCGAATCTGCGTGACCAGTTCCGGCACGACCAGACCGTCACGGGCCGAAGCCGCGCCCAGCGCATCGATGTCAGGGGTGAACCGGTCCATCGCCTTCAGAATGGCTTCCGCCGCGGTGGCGGGGATGACGCCGCATGTGGCCTCGGCCTCGGTCAGCGCCCGCTCGAAGCGCATCATGGCGGCGATCTCCGCCTCCACGTCGAACAGCGACGCAACCTCCGGGTCGCCAAGCAGGCCGGCCAGCAGGGGGTGTTCGAATGCGCTGATGGCCAAGGGTGGAGCCTCCGGACGTTTAAGGGGTAGGGTCAGGCAGCATGGAACAGCATGCGGATCGGCGCAATTGGTCCGCCATGCATGCCCTTTCGTAGACTGTCTGCATCATGGGGAAACGCTGCACATGGCCGTGACGGCAAGAACAAGCTGGCTGGAACCGCGACCCGGCGGCCTCCACTGTATTCCGGGCGATTTCTACATCGACCCGGTGCGGTCGGCGGAACGCGCGGTGATCACCCACGGGCATGGGGATCACGCCCGGCCCGGCAATCACCATGTCCTTGCCACGCATGAGACCATCGCGATTGCCGAGGCGCGTTACGGCAGCAGGGCCGGACGCAGTTTCCAGCGGGTGCGCTACGGCGAGACCACCCGCATGGGCGACGTGTCGATCCGGCTGGTGTCTGCCGGACATGTGCTGGGCAGCGCCCAGGTGGTGCTGGAACACCAGGGCCAGCGGATCGTGGTCTCCGGCGACTACAAGCGCAGCCGCGACCCGACCTGCGCGCCGTTCGAGGTCGTGACCTGCGATATCTTCATCACGGAGGCGACGTTCGGCCTGCCGGTCTTTCGCCACCCCGTCGCCGCCGACGAGATCGCGCGCCTGCTGGCCTCCGTCGCCGCGACACCGGACCGCTGCCACCTGGTCGGCGTCTATGCGCTGGGCAAGGCGCAGCGGGTCATCGCGTTGTTGCGGGAGGCGGGGTACACGGACACCATCTACCTGCACGGCGCCCTGCAGAAGCTCTGTGCCCTCTACCAGCGGCTGGGTGTCGACCTGGGGGACCTGGCGCTTGTCGAGGGATTGCCGAAACAGGCACTGACCGGCCGGATCGTCATGTGTCCGCCAAGTTCACTCGCCGACCGCTGGGCGCGGCGCATGCCCGACCCGGTGACGGCGGTGGCCTCCGGCTGGATGCGGGTCAGGGCGCGGGCGAAGCAGCGCGGCGCGGAACTGCCGTTGATCATTTCCGACCATGCGGACTGGGATGAACTGACGGCCACGATCCGAGAGGTCGAGGCCGGGGAGATCTGGGTGACGCACGGACGCGAGGATGCGCTGGTGCATTACGCCCGTTCCATCGGCCGTGAAGCCCGCGCGCTCAGCCTGGTTGGCCGGGATGACGAGGACGACCAGGACATGGAGGGCATCGGGGCCGCGGTGGCGGGCGACTGATGCAGGCCTTCGCGCAGTTGCTGGACCGTCTTTCGACTGCGCCGGGACGCAATGCCCGGCTGGACCTGATCGCGGGTTATCTGAAGACGGCGCCGGACCCGGATCGCGGCTTTGCGCTGGCCGCGCTGTCAGGCGATCTCAGCCTGCGATCGGCCAAGCCCGCCATGATCCGCGAACTGGCCGCATCCCGTGCCGATCCGGACCTGTTCGGCATGTCCTACGACTATGTCGGTGACCTGGCGGAGACCGTGGCCCTGATCTGGCCGACCGAACTCGGGGCCAATGCGACACCGCGCCTGTCGGAGATCATCGACGAACTGGATTCGGCGAAGCGGGCACAGGTGCCGGACCTGGTGGCCGGCTGGCTCGACCGGCTGGATGCGCATCTGGAGGGCTTCGAGGCCCCGCGACTGCAGGGACGGGCGGCCATCTTGCGCGCGTTGGTCGAGAGCATGGTGGGCGGATGGGAAGACGAGGCGACGACCCGGAATGCGCTGGACCGCCTTCGCGAATCCGGCGTTCGAGACACCTGGCTTGCGCTGGGTCTCAACAACTTGGGGGAGGTCGAGTTCGAACAACGGGATGACGTCTCAGCGGAGCTGCACTACACGCAAGCGCAGGAGATTTGGAATGACGTCCGAGGCTCGTCCCCTCCAAACACCGCCGTGGTGCGACGCCAACCCGGCCAGATCGCGTAGTTTCGCGGGGCGTTCGCCCCCGCGCCCGAACACGACCCCGATGCGCACGCGCGTCGCCGCG
>CAJYBQ010000233.1 GCA_913064755.1 uncultured Alphaproteobacteria bacterium | reverse complement strand
GGGCGGACCTCATCCTGCCGGGGCTGACGCGGCCTTGGCCAACCGTCGACGCCTGCTGATCCCCGGCAATGCCCCGCACCGGAATGGCGGCGCCGAACAGGTCCGGGTCGGTTTCACCGAACAGCCCCGACGAATCGCGGACGTCCGGCAGCATGGCTTTCGGCACCCGGACAAGGTCGAGCAGTTCCTGCGTGAAACGGCCTTCGTGGATGTCGTAGAGCAGCGTGCGGGACGCGTTGGTGGCGTCCGTCGCATGTACCTGCCCATCGGTCAGGCGCCAGAGGATGAAGCTGTCCACGGTACCGAAGGCAAGTTCACCGGCCTCCGCCCTCTGCCGTGCGCCCTCCACGTGATCCAGTATCCAGGCGACCTTGGTGCCGGAAAAATAGGGGTCGAGCAGCAGGCCGGTGCGGGCCGACACCATGGCCTCGTGTCCTGCGGCCTTCAGTTCGGCGCAGCGGTCCGCCGTCCGCCGGTCCTGCCAGACGATCGCATTGTGGATTGCCTTGCCGGTCGCCCGGTCCCAGACAACCGTGGTCTCCCGCTGGTTGGTGATGCCGATGGCCGCGATGTCCGCCGCGGTTGCACCGGCGTCGCGCATGGCCCGGCGGCAGGTGGCAACGGTGGTCGACCAGAGGTCTTCGGGATCGTGCTCGACCCAGCCCGATGCCGGGAAATGCTGCGGAAATTCCGATTGGGCGACGGCCACCACCGTCATCTCCCGGTCGAACAGGATCGCCCGGCTGGACGTCGTGCCCTGATCGATGGCCATGATATAGCGGCTCATTCCCCGCCCCCTCCCCCAGGTGCGCCTCCACCACCGGAACGGGGCGGCGGATCGTCAGACGAAATCGATGTCCCCCACGACGGGCGTCGCGCCGGACATGTCGGCAATCGCCACATAGCCCGCCTGTGTCACGTCGGGGTCGAAGATCAGGTGTGTCCCGTCGAAGACCAGCGTCGCGCCCGCCACGACACCGATTGCATTGGTGCCGTCATAGTCCCCGACCGTCAATGCCAGACCGACGGTGCCGAACACCGAATCCGCGAATTCGAAGGTATCGGTCCCGGTGGCAAAGTCCTGGATGTCGTTCACTGCCGCACCGACATTGGCAATGGTGTCATTGACCAGGATTTCCGTGCCGTCCGCCAGGGCGTCGAAGACGAACGTATCGCCGCCGTTGCCGCCGGTCATGGTGTCGACACCGGCGCCGCCGACCAGTCGGTCGCTGCCGTCGGCACCGTTGATGTCGTCGTTCCCGGCGTCACCCAGCAAGGTGTCGTCACCGGCCTCCCCCCGCAGGGTATCCGTCCCGTCACCGGCTTCGAACCGATCGTTGCCGTCGCCGGTGAAGGCAATGTCGTCGCCGCCGCCGCCGAACAGGTTGTCGACCACGTCGATCCCGGCGGGCGTATCGAAACGGTCATCGCCGTCGCCCAGGGTGAATGTCATGTCCACCGAACCGCCGCCAACCGTGTCATCGAAATCCGAGCCGACGAACGCCTCGATACTGGCGAAGCTGTCGCCCGTGGCGTCCCCGGCCAGTCCCCCGGCGGCCACGTTGCTGAAGTCACCGGCGATCCCCGGCCCGTCCGTGTCCGCGAAGGCAAAGGCCACCGCCGCCGCGGCATCGCCGAAGGACACCACATCCGTGCCACCGCCACCGTCAAGCTGGTCCGCGTCACCACCGCCGGTCAGGGTGTCGTCGCCGTCGCCGCCGGTCAGCTGATCCGCCCCGGCCCCGCCGAACAGTTCGTCCGCACCATTGTTGCCCGACAGTTCATCATCGTCATCCCCGCCCAGGAGACTGTCGGCCCCACGGCCACCCGCCAGGGTATCGGCCCCTGCGGCACCGATCAGGCTGTCCGCCCCGCGTTCTCCCCGCAGCACATTGTCCCCGCCGTCACCGGTCAGCGCATCACCCTGGTCGGATCCCTGCAGGTTCTCGATGCCCGCGAAGGTATCGCCTTCCGCATCGCCGCCGGTGCCGGTACCGGCCGCAAGGTCGACCGCCACGCCCGCGGCAGAGCCATCGTAAGTCGCCGTATCCGTGCCTGCGCCGCCATCCAGCACGTCGGCCTCCGCCCCGCCACGCAGGGTGTCATCGCCTGCCCGGCCGGAGAGTTCGTTGACGGAACCATCGCCGAATATCTCGTCGTCACCGGCGCCGCCGAGCACGTTCTCGATGTCCGAGACCTCGTTGTTGCCGATCTCGCTGCCGTTGGCGCGTTGCCGTTCCAGGGCCACCCGTACCCTAACGGCGGCCCTGTCGAACCCCAGTTCATCGGTCCCGTCACCGCCGTCCAGCGTGTCGTCACCGCCACCATTGTCACCGATGAAACTGTCGTCACCGTCACTGCCGATCAGCCGGTTGTCCCCGTCGTCGCCTGCCAGCGTGTCATCGTGGTCGGAGCCGCGTGCGTTCTCGATATCGGTCAGACTGTCCGTGTCACCGTTCAGGTCGGTGGCGGTCCCGGCCTGCAGATCGACACTTACGCCGACGGGACTTTCCTCGTAGGACGCCACATCCGCGCCATCGCCACCGTCCAGCGCGTCATCACCGGCGCCGCCGAGCAGCGCATCGTCATCTTCGCCGCCGTTCAGCTGGTCATCACCGTCGCCGCCGTCCAGCCTGTTGCGGCGGTCATCACCGGTCAGCGTGTCGTCGAAGGCACTGCCAACGACGTTCTCGATCCCCTGGAAGGTATCCCCGTCGGCATCGCCGCCGGCGCCGGTCCCGGCAGCCAGATCGACCGCGACGGCTTCCGGCGAGTCGCTGTAGTCCATCGTGTCCTCGCCCGGCCCGCCTTCGTTCACGTCGGCACCGGCCCCACCGAGAAGCAGGTCATCACCGTCGCCGGCCTGCAGCAGGTCCTGGCCGGCACCGCCGTCGAGCGTGTCGTTCCCCGGACCGGCGGCAATCGTGTCCTTGCCGATGCCACCGGAAAAGCTTTCCCCGGAATCGTCACCGACAAAGCTCTCGTCATCGTCGTCGATTGGAAAGGGGTCCTCGTCCGTGTCATCCGGGATGCGGCCGAGCTTTCGCCCGGCGCGTGGCCTGCCGCCGGGGTCACCGTAGGCATCCAGCAAGGCCAGCAGCCTGTCCTGCAGGCTCTGCTCCCCGTCTCCCCGACCGGGTCCGTCGGGGCCCGGCAGGCCTTTGGCCGTGGCTGACGGGTCGTCGCCCTCCGGCCCCTCGTCCTGTGGCCCCTCGCCAGGTCCGGTCTCGTCCGCGGCCTCGGAACCTTCTTCATCCGGGTCCGTCTCCGCGGCGTCATCAGGGATGGCTTCCTGCCCCCGGTTCCCGTCCGATTCCTCTGCTTCATCCGCGACACCGGCGGGTTCACCAAGCGCGGCCGTATCCGACAGGTCGGACGGCGCGCCGCCCCTGTCGTCACGGGACGGCGACAATCGGAACAACTGCCGCAGATCACCGGGGTCGCCAAAACCGGTCTGCTGCTGGAATGCCAGCAATGCCGCGAAACGTTCAGCGATGGTGGATGCGGGCAGGACCTGGGGCGCGACCGGTAAACCGCCGACACCGACAGAAGTACCGTCGAAGGCACGTTCCAGCAGCACGGCGCCCTGTTCGCCGGTCACCGCGACCTTGCCTACACTTCCATCTTCCTCGGGAAGAAGGACAATTTCAGTTTCGGCCATCGTTCAAGCACCCTGCCAGTCCCGCGCCACCATCCCCGACGAATGGCGACAAACCGCATGCACGTCATCCCCTGCCAGCATCATGGGGCTTCGCAGGCCCTTGTTGAAGACCAAAGTCGCAACCGGTGGTTCCGGTCACGCCTGCCCCAGCATCAGATATTCCAGTGGCGGCGGGCGTAGTCGGCGCCCTCGCGGATCGCCACCAGCCCCTCCGGAATCGCCTTGGTGAGCATCATGAAGCCGTGAATCTGGCCCGGGTATTCGTGATGGACGGTGTGCACGCCGGCCGTCCGCAATCGATCGGCATAGTCCAGCCCCTCGTCGCGCAGCGGGTCGAACCCGGCGGTCTGGACCAGGGCTGGCGGCTGACCCTGCAGGTCCGCGGTCAGCAGCGGAGAGGCCCGCAGGTCACCGATATCGTCCAGGGACGCCAGGTACTGGTCGCGGTACCAGATCACCCGGTCGCGCGGGATGATCGCCCCCTCCTCGAACTCGTCATGCGAGGCGGCGGTCATGGCGAAATCCGTCGCCGGGTAGATCAGCCACTGGAAATCCGGCACCGGCAGACCCGCCGCCGCCGATTGCTGCGCCACGACGATGGACAGGTTGCCACCAGCGGAATCACCGCCGACGGCCACCCGCGCCGGGTCGCCGCCGATCTCCGCCGCGTGCTGCCGCAGCCAGCCATAGGCGGACATGCAGTCGTTCAGGCCACCGGGGAATTTCGTTTCCGGTGCCAGCCGATAGTCGATGGCCACCACCATGGCACCCGACCACTTGGCGAAATGGGCGCAGAGGCCGTGGTGCGATTCCAGGTCACCCTGCACCCAGCCACCACCGTGAAAGAAGGCCAGGACCGGCAGGGACGGCGCGTCGCTGTCGGCATAGACGCGCGCGCCGACCGGCCCGTCGGCACCGGGGACCGTGATGTCCTCGATCCGCTTCAGCGCCGGTGCAGGTTCGTCGAGCAACTGGACCAGGGTACGGATCTGCTGGCGCAATTCCGGCAGCGGCGGGAAATATCCCGGCACCCGTACCGAGCGGGAGAATTCGGCCACCACCTGCGCCTTCGGGTCCATGACCCGGCCCGCACTGCGCTGCCGCCGCCCCGCCAGCAGGGGCAGCACGTCAGCCTCCGCCATCAGGCAATGCTGCAATTCGAATGCGGGCGCGTCGCTTGTCGTTGCGTCACTTGTCGATGCGTCACTCATGATCAATTCTCCCCCCTGGTCATTGGCCTGGCGATGTGGCGGCCACCCTAACCGCTGCATTCATGTTTCGGCCAGTATGGCGTCGGCAATAATCAGCGTGTAATGCTGCCTGCCATGACAGAGACGCCGCTTCTTCACCTGGACCGCATGACCCGATCCTTCCCCGGGATCGTCGCGAACAACCAGATCAGCCTGACCGTGCAGAAGGGCAGTATCCATGCCCTGCTGGGGGAGAATGGTGCGGGCAAGTCGACCCTGGTGAAGATCATCTACGGCGTGTTGCAGCCCGACAGCGGCCAGATGACACTGGATGGCAAGCCGTTCGCCCCGACCAATCCGGCGGCGGCGCGCAAGGCCGGTGTCGGCATGGTCTTCCAGCATTTCTCGCTGTTCGATGCCATGACCGTGGCGGAGAACATCGCGGTTGCCCTGCCTGCCGACCTGGTCGATTCGGATCTGCCGGACCGCATCCGCCGCGTTTCCGAATCCTACGGCCTGGTGCTGGACCCCTTCGCGCGGGTGGATCAGATTTCGGTCGGCGAACGCCAGCGGGTCGTGGGTCAGGCGGAGGGCGATGTAGCACGAGATCCCCGCGATGGGCAGGTAGGCCCACCAGGCGCGCCCGAGACGATCGGCGGCGCCGCTCGCGCCGTGCATCAGTGCCCCGAAGGCGAAGAAGACGGCGTAGTGCGTCAGTATGTGTGGGGCAGGGATCAGGGCCGCGGATGTGTCGGGGCCGAAGTTTGCCTGCCAGCTTTGGGTGAGTGCGGTGAGCGGGATCAGGGCAACGAGGCAGAGAGGCGTGGCGACGAGGATGCTCGGTGCGTGTCGCAAGGGCAGCAGGCGCAGGACCGACGTGACTACGGCGAGCCCGCACGCGAGCCAGCTGAGATGCCACAGGAACCAGAGGTGCATGAACGGCTCGCCGCTGAGGAATCCGACGAGGAGATCGCGGATCGACGACGATGATTCGCTGCTTTTGTCCTTGCCCGTGCGCGACCCGATAAACTCGGCGATCTCGCGTCGACCGGATTCGATCTGCTCGAAGTCGATGCGCACGCTGAGCAGGTTCGCGATGAAACCGACCGTGCCCTGTTCGTGCCGCATCGCTTGGGCGGGGGTTTCCCC
>CAJYBQ010000232.1 GCA_913064755.1 uncultured Alphaproteobacteria bacterium | reverse complement strand
CAGGGGCGGTGCGGTGTGAGGGCTTGTCGGCGTGGAAGACTGTCGGGGGAGCGGGAGGCTGCGTCGCGGCGCCGCAGTCGAACAGGCGCGAATCGACACTCGGGCCCTTGCCGGACCGGCCCCGTGCCTGCAGCGCCGGCAGGGTGCCGATGGGCGAAGAGAGACCTGGCCCCGGGTCGACCAGCGGAGTGCCGAGGCGCACCGCGCCACTGTCGGGGGAGCCGTTGACGGAGATCAGGCCGGTCCAGGCCTGGATGGCCGCGTCATAGCCGGGCAGGCCACCGAACGGGCCGTCGGCACCGAAGCCGGAAATCCGGCAATGCACCAGCTTCGGGAACCGCTTCGACAGTACTTCCTCGTAACCGATGCCCCATTTCTCCAGCGTGCCGGGCTTGAAGTTCTCCATCAGCACGTCGGCGCCGTCGAGCAGGGTCATCAGCAGTTCCCGCCCTTCCTCCCGGGCGAGATCGAGGCCAAGCGACCGCTTGTTGCGATTGACGCCGGAGAAATAGGCGGAAAGGCCATCCTGGAACGGCGGTCCCCAGTCCCGCACCTCGTCCCCCTGCGGCGGTTCCAGCTTCACCACGTCGGCACCGTGATCGGCCAGGATCTGGGCGCAGTAAGGCCCGCCGAGAACCCGTGTCAGGTCAATGATCCGAAGACCGTCAAGTGCGCCCATGGGTGTCTGTCCTTTCCGAGGAATGCTTCGACTGCTTGGCAGCATGATCGTTCCGCTCAGCGATAGGCGAAGGCCAAAGGGCTTGCAAGGGGCGGGCGCGTGGTGACGATGAGACCTGCACGAAACGGGATTGTCGAACCGGGGGAAGACAGGATGACGAACGCGACACCATTCGAGGTCTATGCGATCAAGTACGCCGAGCGCGAGGCACGGCGCGCCGACCATTTCATCGGCGGCGACCCGCATGATGCGCCCATGGACATGGACTATTTCATCTGGGCGCTGGTGCGTCCCGGCAAGGTCTGGATCGTCGACACGGGCTTTGACGTGCTGGATGCTGAACGCCGCAACCGGCGCCTGGTCAGGACGGTGCGCGACGGCCTGGCCCTGATCGGTATCGAGAGCCATGACGTCGAGGACGTCATCATCACCCATCTGCACTACGACCACATCGGTGGCCATGCGCATTTCCCCCGGGCCCGGTTCCACCTGCAGGACAGCGAGATGTCCTATGCCACCGGTCGCCAGATGACCCGTCCGGCCATCAGTCACGCCTATACCGCTGACCATATCGCCGACCTGGTCCACCACGTGTTCGAGGGACGGGTGGAGTTCCACGACGGCGAGGCGGAACTGGAACCCGGCCTGTCGATCCATCATGTCGGCGGACATACGCAGGGGTTGCAGGTCGTTCGGGTCTGGACCCGGGTGGGCTGGATCGTGCTGGCGTCGGATGCCAGCCATTACTACGAGAACATGGATGCCGACCGGCCCTTCGTCATTGTCTGGAACCAGGGGGAGATGCTGGACGCCTTCCGCACCATGCGTCGCCTGTCCGATGATCCGGACTGCATCGTCCCCGGGCATGACCCGAAGGTCTTCGACCGCTACCCCGCCGTGGAGGGGCACGAAGGCGCGGTCATCCGTCTGGACGTGAAACCCGAGCCCGGCTGAGGTTCAGTCGGGCACGCCCGATACCCGCATGCCATGCCGGAACCCGCGCGCCACCGCATCCGGCCGCGTGACGATGACGTCATTGCCGGCCTCCGGCACCGTCACCAGCGCCGACCGGGGCAACAGGCGGGCAAGATCCAGGATCGCTGCCGCCGTGACCGTCGCGTCCTGCTTGCCGCGGATCAGCGTGGTCCGCGCATCGATGTAGGCCAGCCTGTGGCCCATCCCTTCCCCGGAGACCGGGCGCTGATCCGCATCCATTCCCTGTGGCGCGACCAGGAACAGATGGGCAAAGCCATGTGGTGACGCGGCCTCCAGTTCCGCCGCCACCGCCGCGCCGGCCCCGTGTCCGGCCAGCATCGGTCGCGCCAGCTCCAGGGCGGTGATCAGTTCACTGCACTGCCGCTGGACCCGGGGAACATCATCCATGCAGCGGAACCCTTTCAGGTCGGGGGCATGCACGATCACGTCGCCCGGCAGCTGGCGGAGCATCGCCAGGTCTTCATCCAGCCCGCCAAGCCCGTGGATATACAGGAGTACCGGCCCCGCCCGATCTCCGGGCCGCGTCACGACTTCCAGCTTCGTGCCATCGGAAAGATCGACCGTCTTTCGGGTCAGGTCGTTCATGCAGGTGCCCTCTTGCGCGCCGCGTCGTCCGGTCACCCGGACACGCCAAGCCATGCGATTGCATTGCGTCTGCCATACTTGGATACCCGCCCGGCGCACGTCAACGGTGCTTGCCTGACCGACAGATCGGGTTAGGATCGAAACATGAGCAATTCCGAGCCCTTGCATATTCTCGACGCCACGGTTCTGACCGACTGGATCGACTACAACGGTCACATGAACGTCGGCTATTACAATGTCGCCTTCGACAAGGCGACCGATGCCCTGTTCGATCGCCTGGGCATCGGTGTCGACTACGTGCGCAGCACGAACCGCTCGTTCTTCACGCTGGAAACGCATGTGCACTACGTGGGCGAGGTGCTGGAAGGCGCGCCCCTGCGCTATGACGTTCAGCTGCTGGACCATGACGCCAAGCGCATCCATGCGTTCTTCCGCATGTTTCACGCGACGGAGGGATTCCTGTCCGCGACCTCGGAACAGATGTGCCTGCATGTGGACCTTGCCACCCGCCGCTCGGCCGAGATGCCGGCGGAGATACTGGCCAACGTGGACCGCCTGGCGACGAGCCAGAAGGGCCTGCCCTGGCCGGAGCAGGCCGGACAAGGCATGCGTATCCGGCGCAAGTCCTGACCGGCGGGCTGACAGGATGCAAACCCGCCGCGGGGGTCAAGTCTGATGCTGGCGCGGCTGATCCGAAATTCGTTCCGTGATTTCCGACCCTTTCGGGACTTCGTGCCCCGCCACCAGTTCTACCTGATCGGCATCGCGGTCATGGTCGGGCTGGCCGTCGGCTATGCCGCGATCCTGTTCCGGCTGGCGCTGGGCGCGGCGCAGTACCTGTTCTACGGCGAGGAATCCGAGTACCTCGTCGCCGCGGTCCTGGCCCTGCCCTGGTGGCACGTGATGGCCGCGCCGGTGATCGGTGGCCTGATCGTGTCCTTGTTCCTGCGCTACGTCATGCCCGGCGGTCGTCCCCAGGGCGTGGCCGACGTGATCGAAGCCGGCATGTACAATGACGGTCGCATGTCATTCCGCACCGGGGTCGCCGCCGCCATCACCAGCGTGATCTCCCTCGGGGCCGGCGCATCGACGGGGCGGGAGGGACCGCTGGTCCACCTGGGTGGCGCGATTTCCGGCTCCCTCGGCAAGCTGCTGAAGATGGACCGGCTGGATGGTCACACCCTGCTGGCCTGCGGCGTGGCCACGGGCGTTGCCGCATCCTTCAACGCGCCGATCGCCGGTGTCATCTTCGCCCACGAGGTGGTGCTGGGACACTACGCCCTGCGGGCCCTGGCCCCGGTCGTGGTGGCATCCGTCATCGGCACGGTGGTCATCCGCGTCCATGTCGGCAACTTCCCCGCCTTCCTGATCCCGCAGTACAACATCCTGAGTTTCTGGGAATTCCCCGCCTTCATGCTGCTCGGCATCGTCTGCGGCCTGATGACACTGATCTTCTTCTGGTCGGTGGCCTTCACCAAGGACGTGTTCGAGGACGTGATGAAGATCCCCGTCTTCTGGCGTCCGCCGGTTGCGGGTCTGGCCATCGGGGCCATTGCGCTGCTGTACCCGGAAATCCTGGGGGTGGGTTACGAAGCGACGGACAATGCGCTGAAGCAATTGTACCCGCTGCACCTGCTGATCCTGCTGGTCGCGGCCAAGATGGCCGCCACTTCGATTTCCTTCGCGGGCGGCTTCGGTGGCGGTGTCTTCTCCCCCGCGCTGTTCATCGGGGCGATGACCGGCGGCGCGTTCGGACTGATCGCGGCGCATATCTTTCCCGAACTCGCGGCGGAACACGGGCTCTATGCCATGGTCGGCATGGGGGCGGTGGCCGCGGCGGTACTGGGGGCACCGCTATCCACCGTCCTGATCGTGTTCGAGCTGACGGGCGACTATCGCGTCACCATCGCCCTGATGGTGGGTGTGGTTCTCTCGACGGTGGTGGCCCGACAGTTCCGGTACCTCAGCTTCTTTCACTGGCAGCTGGCACGGCGGGCCATCGAACTGGTCCACGCCGACGAGGTGCTGCTGCATGCGCAGACGGTACGGCGGGTGACGCAGGACGACTTCATGGCCGTCACCCCGGAAACGACCTTCGCCAGCTTGCGGGACCTGTATCGCGACAGCGAGGCCCGGGTGCATTTCCTGGTGGACGGCGATGGCCACCTGCAAGGCTGCCTGCAGCCCAATGACATCAAGTATGCGCTGCTCGACCCCCACCTGAACGACCTCGGCCGGGCGGTGGACATCTCCACGCCGATAACGTCGGTGCTCTATCCCGACATGCCGCTGGACGATGCGTTGAAGGCCTTTCGCGGCACGTCATTCCGCTTCCTGCCCGTGGTAAGGCGACCCGATGACCCGAGGCTTGTCGGCGTGGTTCATTTCAGGGACCTGCTGCAAGCCCATAACCAGGCCCTCAAGGACGCCCAGGAAGAGACCCACTGAATCCGGCCTCGCGCCCGCCCTGAACGCGGACGGGGCCCGCCGTCACCTCACCGTTTGCCAAGGCCGCTGTTGCGGGCGAAATCGGAGCGCCGCCGGGCATATTCCGGCGCGACCATCGGATAGTCCGACGGCAGACCCCATTTCCGGCGATAGGCGTCCGGGGTCAGGCCATGCACCAGGTCGAGATGCCGTTTCAGCATCTTGAACTTCTTGCCGTTCTCCAGGCAGACGATGTGGTCGGGTGTCACCGACTGCTCGATCGGCACGGCGGGTGTCAGGACTTCGGGCTTCGCGACCGTTTCACCCTTGGCCAGCTCCGAAAGCGCGGCCCCCGTGCGCCCGATCAGGGTCGCGATTCCCTCTGCGGGTACCTGATTGTTCGTCACGTAGGCCGATACGATCCGGACTGTCATGTCCTTGATGCTGACGGCACCGTCTCCACGAAAACTGTCGGCCAAAACCACCCTCCGTAAAAATCCAGTGCACCGGTCCTGAAATCGCCGGGAAGACGCGATTGCACTGCCGCTCATGGTCAGCGAAAGCATTGCGAACCAATATCGCAATGTGCAACCCCGAAACGCCGGGATGCAGCATTGCACCAGCAGAAGTGGCACTTGGCATTAGACGTGAAACGGGCCGCCCCGGTCCTGGTGTCCGACGCCCAGGGTCCGGAACCGGCAGGATGTCAGTCGAAGGTCGCGATCACCTCGTCGACCGTCCTGATGTCGGCAAGCACGGACATGGCTGCAAGCGCATTCTCGTGCTGGGCCTCGGTGCCCGTGGAACAGGCATCCGCCGCAAGCGTGACACCATAGCCGATATCGGTCGCGTGCCTGACCGTTGCCTCCACCGTATAGGCCGTCGAGACGCCGCAGCAGATCAGCTCACGGGCGTTGAGGCTGAACAGGACTTCCTCCAGCGTCGAATTGTGGAAACCGCTGTTGCGGGTATGGGTGACGACCGCCTCGCCATCGACCGGACCGAGGCCGTCGATGAATTCGACCCCCCACGTCCCCTCGCGCCAGGCCCCCAGCGCCACCCATTCCCGGATCAACCGCGTGTTGACGACCACCCCCCGGTAATCCGGCGGCACCGCCAGGCGCACATGGACGATCGGCACTCCGGCGGCCCGTGCCGCGCCAACCAGCCGGCGGGGAATGTCCAACCGCTGCCAGCGCGTCGCGCTGTCAGCCGCGATGCCGACCTTTATATTGCCGTACGGGTGGCAGATCTCTGTCTGGTAATGGGTGAGGACGGGGACCGGGCGGGGGCCTTGCCTGCCGTTCATGGCATGG
>CAJYBQ010000231.1 GCA_913064755.1 uncultured Alphaproteobacteria bacterium | reverse complement strand
CGCCATCACGGCGTCGATATCATTTGCCAGTGTCATAGTCGGTTTCCCTCCCCAGGGTCCTGGTGATCAGTGGATTGATGCTGCGGACCATGTGGGTCAGCACCGAAACAGGCAGAACCGTCACAAGAAGAATCGATAGTGGTAGTTCCACGAATACATAGGCAATGCCCTTCCCGGCAACCGACGCTGCCATGTGACCGACAAGCTCGATAAGGACCGCATCCACGATCAATATCATGAGAAAGATGTAGAAAAATCGCCGTCGGAATGCACCGATGAATCCATTGACTGGCTCGGGCTGAGGTGTCCACGCCTGTCGAAATCCCATTCCGTAGTGACGAGCAAGAAATGGTATCAATGCAAATCGCGCAACACTGAAAGCCACTATGGCCAGATAAAAGAAATTCATCACTGCGGAAAACCAGACAGGGTCTTCGGTATCGATTCCCGGTGTGCCAGCGATCCCGGGGGAATTCATCATGAAACCACCAAGGAATCCCTCAATCCTGTTCAGGACAACCAAGAGAACGTACGCAAGCATGCCACTCAGGCAGATTGATGCAACCACCGCCCAGGCAACGCGTGGCTTGAAGTCCAATTGCATCCGGACGTCCTTGCCAGCGCAGCGGTCAGCGCCAGCAGCGGCAATCTCGATCATGAACAGCACCAGGACCATCGACACGACAAGGGATGGTAGCCAGGCGAGAGCCATCGATGCCGCGTAAGTCGGAAACGCTGGCCATTCGACCGGGATCTGCTGACCCAGGCTATGGGCGAGCGCATGAGTTGCCATGTCCACGCAGGCTCCGAACACGACAAAGACCGCCACCGCAACCCAGCTGGCGCGAACAATGGCAAGCCCGCCGCGCAGATCGGCAGCGAGGTCATTCATTCCTGCTGTTCGCCCGCTGATCCGGCCTGCTGCTGCCCCATGGCCGTCTCGTAGAGGATCGCCGCGGCAACCGCGATGGGCAGGGCCAGGCCGATGATCCAGTCCACCAATCCGCCTATCAGCAGGCCGGCCGGGCCGCTGATGACGCGCCCGATGCCGAAGGTGACCAGGAACGACAGGCCCAGCAGGACGACGAAGGCCATGAACAGCCGCCAGCGCAGGCCGAGGAAGTTCTCGGCATGGCGCTTCCGCGCGGCAGCGAAATCAAGCTGCCAGGCGATGGAGATCACCGGCACCATGGCAAAGCGGGACGCGGCGAAGGCCAGCACGGCGACCGTGCCCGCGACCATGATGGCGATATTGGTCGGGTCAGCCAGCAACTGTTCCAGGAACGCGGCGAACATGGCCTCGACATCCTCGGCCGACTGGGCAGGCTCCGCAGGCAGCGGCGGGCCGACATAGAGCAGGAACAGCAGGGAGAACGGGAACAGGGTCAGCATGAAGATGACGAAGATCAGCAGGCCGGACAGCAGCGTCGACAGCAGTTGCGGCGCCTTCGGTTTCCAGTCGATGGCGCGGAACCTGGTCACGCCCAGGCAGACCTCCGTCGCCAGCACGATCAGCATGTAGGCGCCGAAGACCGTGATCACGAACGGCCCCAGCATCAGGTAGCCGCCCATGGCCAGCAGGGTCTCCACCAGGGCGCCCACGACACAGATGCCGAAGAATGCGCTGGGGGCCTTGGACATGAGGGTCATGCCGGCGGAAATATCGCGAACAACTGACAATTGTCGGATCCAGTTCAGTATCTGGCACACGCGCGGCCAGCAGGTTGCAACCGGGCCGGATTGTGGCCGAAGATCAGATGGCAGACAATCAGGGCCGGGCAACACGTGGTGCGACCCGGACAGCGCCGACGGGGAGAGAGATATGCCGGATCAGCCACACCAGCAACGGCGCGAAGGATTCTATGACGAAATCCGCCCCCCCAACATGGCACCGCGGTGGGAAGTCCTGCACGATCTGATCACGAAGGAACCGAAGAGCCCGGTGCAGCCGGCGCTCTGGCGCTACGCCGATGCAAGGCCCCACATCATGGCCTCCGGCGACCTGATCACGGCGAAGGAGGCCGAGCGCCGGGTGCTGATCCTGGAAAACCCCGGCATGCCGGGCAAGGCCCGCATCACCACGTCCCTCTATGCCGGGCTGCAACTGATCCTGCCCGGTGAAGTCGCCCCGGCGCACCGCCACAGCCAGTCGGCCCTGCGCTTCGTGGTGGAAGGCGATGGTGCCTACACGGCGGTCGACGGCGAGAAGACCGTGATGCGACCGGGCGACTTCGTCATCACGCCCAGCTGGACCTGGCACGACCATGGCAATGAATCGACCGAGCCGATGGTCTGGCTGGACGGGCTGGATATCCCGATCATTTCCATGTTCGACGCCAGCTTCTTGGAAAAATGGGGGGAGGATCGCCAGCCCATCGCCCGCCCGGTCGGCGATTCCCTTGCCCGCTACGGCCAGGGCATGCTGCCCGACGGCTATACCGCCCCGACCCATACATCCCCGGTCTTCAGCTATCCCTACAGCCGCACGCGCGACGCACTGGAGACCATGCGCCGGACGGAGGAATGGGACCCGGCACAGGGGCTGAAACTGCGCTACGTGAACCCGGCGAACGGCGACCACGCGATCCCGACCATGGCAACCTTCATGCAGTTGCTGCCGGCCGGGTTCAGCGGCGTTCCCTATCGCGCCACCGACGGCATGGTGTTCTCGGTCGTGGAGGGAACGGGCAAGGTGACCATCGCCGACCAGGTCTTCAACTTCGGCCCGCGCGACCACTTCGTCGTCCCGTCATGGGCCTGGTACAGCCTCGAAACCTCGGAAGACGCCGTCCTGTTCAGCTTTTCCGACCGGCCCATGCAGGAAAAGCTCGACCTCTGGCGGGAACAGCGCGGCAACGGCTGAGGCTTACCGGCCCCTCACCCACGCCCCCAGTTTCTCCACCGCGCCGTCCAGGATCGCGTCCTGCTTGGAAAAGCAGAAGCGGACGAAATTGGTGCGGGCACCGTCCGAGGCATAGAAGGCGCTGACCGGCAGGGTGGTGACCCCGGCGTTCAGGGTGATCTCCTGGCAGAACTCGACGTCGCTGCCCTCGAAACCGAGGGAACGGATGTCGGCGTTGAGGAAATAGGTTCCCTGGCAGGGCGCGGCGGCAAAGCCGATGCTGTCGAGGCCATCGCGCAGCCGGTCCCGCTTGGTCTGCATCCCCGCGCCCAGCCCGCTGAAATAGCCGTCATCCTTGGTCAGGCCGAAGGCCACGGCGCGTTGCAGGTTCGGCGCGGTGGTGAAGGTCAGGAACTGGTGCGCCTTCGCCACCCGTTGCAGCAATGCCGGACAGGCGGTCATGTACCCCACCTTCCAGCCGGTCAGGGAGAAGGTCTTGCCCGCCGATCCGATCTTGATGCAGCGGTCGCGCATGCCCGGCAGCGTGATCAGCGAGACGTGCGGCAGGCCATCGAACACGATGTGCTCGTAGACCTCGTCGCATACCGCGTAAGCGTCATGTTGGACCACCAGGTCGGCGATGGTCTGCAGTTCGGCGCGCCTGAAGGCCTTGGCCGCCGGGTTCAGCGGTTTGTTCAGCAGGACGAACTTGGTCCTGTCGCTGAACGCGGCGCGCAGGCGGTCTTCGGGCAAGGTCCAGTCCGGCGGGTCCAGCCGCACCAGCTTCGGAATACCCCCCGCGCGACGGATCATCGGCAGATAGCAGTCGTAGAGCGGTTCGAAGCAGACAACCTCGTCCCCCGGCTCGATCAGCGCCAGGAAACAGGCGGCGAGCGATTCGGTGGCACCGGACGTCACCATGGTCTCCGTCTGCCAGTCCACCTCCAGGTCGTAGAACCGCCTGGCATGGGCCGCCACGGCCTGTCGCAGGTCCGGAACCCCCATCATCGGCGGATACTGGTTCGGCTGGTCCTCCAGCGCCGCGGCGGCGACTGCGCGCACGTCTGCCGGGCCATTGTCGTCGGGAAAGCCCTGGCCCAGGTTGATGGAGCCATGTTCCATCGCCAGGCGGCTCATCACCTCGAAGACCGTCACGCCGTATTCGGCCAGAATTGCGTTGCCGTCCTTCATGGTGGCCCCCTCCCCGTTTGTCCGTCGTCGTGCATGCCAGACGGCAGCGGCATCAATCAAGGGGCCGCATCAACTGGCGCATCGGTCTGTCGTGTCAGCTTGCCTTCTCGAACAGGCGCTTGCCACCGGGATCCCGGTCCAGAGCCTCGCAGAGCAGCAGGTAGAGCTTGCCCACGTCCGCGCTGAGGAACACGGCACTCAGCATCCCCTCCTGGTCCGACCGCTCCACGTTCAGCATCAGCGATTCGAACTCGTTCAGGTACAGGTCCACAAAGCGGTGGAAATCATCGCCATCCCTGTACAGGGCCGCGATCCGCTTCGCCTCGCTGCGCGCCACCAACCGCCGGGCAAAGACGCCACGGTCGCCGCGGTAGAACTTGCGCCATTCGGACTCGGTCGCATCGCGGTTCAGCAGGCGGTGCAGGTCCAGCGAGAGCGAATTCAGCCCCTCTGCCACGAAGGCCGCAGACTGCAGGAACCGCTTGTCGCGGTTCTCCGTGGTGCGGTTGCGCAGCTCCACCGCCGCCTGTGCCGCCCCCTTCGACGCCTTCTGCAACTGCCCCACCTGGACCTCGAACGCGCGTGCGGCCAGCCCTGACTGCATGGACGCCGCCTTGGACGCGGAGGCCAGCGCACCGGCCTGCGTGCCGAGGTCGCGCTCCACCGCCGTCAGCGCGATGCGGGCTTCCTCCACCGTTTCGGCGAACGCCGCGCGCTGGCTGTCCAGCGCCGCCGTTGACGTGGCTGCCGCATCGCCGGTTCGGGAAATCGCATCACGGGTCGTGTCCAGCATTGCCTGCAACTGGGCCAGCGCCCCGGCAACGGCTGCGCCTGCGCCCTTGCCGGTGGATTCGGCCGCACCCAGGACCTGGTCCAGTGTCTCGGCCTCTGCCTTCAGGCGCGTGATGGCGGTCCCGATCGCCTCGGTCATCGCTTCGGCCTGGCGACGTGCGGATGCGGCCATGCCGTCCAGGCGTTCCTGCTGATCCTCGACACGGCGCGCCATGTCGTCGGCCATCGCATCCGTGTGCTGGCGGGCCGTTGTTGCCATGTCGTTCAGCCGGTCCTGCTGATCGGCGACACTGCGGGCCACCGCCTCCACCGTTGAACGGGAGGTTTCGGATGCCCTGCCCAGCGCTTCCATCCGCGCGGCAAGCAGGCTGTCGATCTCCCGCCCGGTCGTGTCGAGGGTGGTCGACATGTCCTGCACCATCGTCATGCGGGCATTGAGGGAATCCACCACCTCCTCCGCCTCGGCGCGGGCCCTGGTCTCCGCCTCCGTGAAGCGAACCGTTTCCTGCCGTGCATTGGCCAGCGCCGTGGCAAGCCGCGCGGCCCCGCCGGCCGCCGCCTCCACCAGGCTGCGGGTCTGGTCGGTCAGGGCCGTGCTGGCATCCGTCAGTTCGCGGGCAAGCTGCATCCCCTCCTCCGCCGCCGCGCCGATGCGTGACTGTGCGTCCTCCGCCGCGCCGGCCAGCCGCCCGGCCGCCAGTTCCATGTCGCCGGTACGGACAAGGCCGGCGTCGATGGCAGATACCGCCTCCCCGATGGCCGTCGTCGCCGACCGCGCAGCGGCCGTGCTGCGGTTGCTGGCATCCTCGATCCGCTGCCCGGAAACGCTCATGCGGCCTTCGCTTTCATCGACCCGGCTGGCAAGGGCGCTGATCCGTTCGGCCAGCACTTCCGCCTGGACCAGGGTCTCGCTGCCAATGCGCTTGCCGACGGCACCGAGCGATTCGGCGCGCAACTCGATTTCACCCGCCGCGCCGATGATCCGCGTCGTCACCGCATCGGCCGCCGTATCCAGGCCCTTCACCTGCGTGTCCAGGTCCTCGGTCAATGCCACCATCCGGTCGCGAATGCCCTCGGCCTCCGCCGTCATGGCACCGCTGCCTGCCTCCAGCGCTTCCACCATCATGCGGGCCAGTTCGCTGGAATCGCGCACGCGGGTCGCCATGCGTTCGAGGCCCGGCCCAATCTCCGCCTCCGCGCCCCC
>CAJYBQ010000230.1 GCA_913064755.1 uncultured Alphaproteobacteria bacterium | reverse complement strand
CACCTGCGCCCTCTGGCGAGGTGCAAATAGGCCACGTCAAAGGCAGCGCTGACGCGCCAATCACGCTGATTGAATACGCCTCCCCCACATGCGGGGCCTGTAAATATTTCCATGACTCTGTCGAACCTGAAATTGAAGAAAAATACATCTCAACCGGCAAAGTGAAATTCATTTACCGCGAATTCCCTTTGAACGACATTGACGTGGCCGCCTACGCGATGGCGCGTTGCGCAGGCGAGGACAAATACTTCGACGTTCTGGACGATCTCTTCGACAGTCAGGACGGCATCCGCACAGCTGCGCAACAAGGCGTCGTTAAAGCTGCATTAATCGCGATTGGTCAGCGCCACGGCATTGCTGACGAAGCTGCTTTCGATGCGTGCACAACAAATCGCGATATCCGACAAGCCATCGCTGACACGTATCAAGCTGGTGAGAAATACGGCGTCAACGGCACACCAACATTCGTGGTCAACGAAGAAGTAAAGCGTTTCGAAGGTCAATTCCGAACAGCGGAAGGCTTTGCTGAATATTTCGACAGCCTGCTCGCAGAAGAGCAATAGTGTGATGGAGCCGGCATGAAGATAACAGAACTTCGCATTGCCGGCTTCAAGTCGTTTGTAGATCCACAAGATGTCCCCATTGAACCGGGGCTAACGGGCATTGTCGGGCCGAATGGCTGCGGAAAGTCGAACCTTATCGAAGCGCTTCGCTGGGCCATGGGCGCCAGCTCTGCCAAGGCGATGCGCGGCGGGGAGATGGATGACGTCATCTTCGCCGGCTCCGCCACCCGTCCCGCGCGCAACCAGGCGGAGGTCCAGCTGACGCTGGAGAACCCGTCGGGCAGTCCCGTTCCTGCCGCCTACAGCGAAGCGCCCGAAATCACGATCAGTCGCAAGATCACCCGCGAGTCCGGTTCCGACTACCGCCTGAACGGCGGGCATGTCCGCGCCCGCGACGTGCAGTTGCTGTTTGCCGACCTGGCGACCGGGGCGCGATCCACCGCGATTGTCAGCCAGGGCCGGGTCGGTGCGCTGATCGGGGCCAAGCCGTCGGAACGGCGGATGCTGCTGGAAGAGGCCGCGGGCATCACCGGGCTGCATTCCCGCAGGCACGAGGCGGAACTGCGCCTGCGCGGTGCCGAGACCAACCTGGAACGCCTGGACGACGTGACCGGGCAACTGGACGGGCAGCTGTCGGGCCTGAAGCGCCAGGCCCGGCAGGCCAGCCGCTATCGCAACCTGTCGGAGGCCATTCGGCAGGCGGAGGCAATCATCCATCACCTGCGCTACACCGCCGCGCTGGAGGCGCTGAACAAGGCCCGCGACATCAAGGACGCGGCGGCGGCAGTGGTCGGCGAGACCACCCGCGCGGCCGCGCAGGCGAGCACGCTGCAGGCAGAGACCATGGCGCGGATCGAACCCTTGCGGAAGGCGGAGGCAGAGGCCGCGGCGGCGCTGCAACGCCTGCTGGTCGCGCGCGAATCGCTGGACCAGGAAGAGGCGCGGGTGCGCCAGACAATCACGGACCTGAACGACCGCGTGGGACAGTACGGGCGGGACCTGGAGCGTGAAACACGCCGCCGGTCGGACGCGGCGGAACGGGTCGCCGCACTGTCGCAGGAAGCGGATTCGCTGGTGCGTGCCTCCGCCGGACAGGACGCGTTGAAACAGCAGGCGGAGCAGGCAGTCGACGTGCGCCGGACCGCGCTTTCCGAAGCGGAGGCCCGGCTGTCCACGGCAACCGAGCAACTGGCCGACCTGCGCGCCCGACGCCAGGCATTGAGCCGCCGCATGGCCGATGAAACCACCCGCCGCGACGACCTGGCCCGCCGCATCAAGGCGGCGGAACAGGACCTGGCGCGGACCGGCGACCAGGGGCTGGCCGACCGCATGGCCGCCGCCGAGCAGGCCGAGGCCGAGGCGCGGTCGGCGGTCGATGCCATTGCCGCCGAGATCGCGGCGCTTGAGGCCGAACGCGCGACGGCCGAGGAACATCTCGACGGCGTCGTCGAGGCAGAGCGTGCGGCGAAGTCGGCCTTCTCGGCCCTGGACACCGAACTGACCACGCTGACACGCCTGCTGGCGCGGGATGCGAGGACAACCCATGCGCCGGTCATCGACCAGGTGCAGGTGACGCCCGGTTTCGAGACGGCATTCGCCACGGCCCTGGGCGAAGGCGTGCAGGCAGCGCTGGAGGCCGAAGCGCCTGCTCACTGGACCCGGCTTGATCCGGCGGACCTGTCCGGCGTCCTGCCGGCCGGAGCCACTCCCCTGGCTGCCGAGGTGGAGGCACCGGAGGCCCTGGCGCGGCGTCTGGCGTCGGTCGGCGTGGTGGCGGACCGCGCGGCGGGTGATGCGCTTGCATCGGCCTTGCGCCCCGGTCAGCGACTGGTTTCCCGGACCGGCGACCTCTGGCGCTGGGACGGGTTCGTTCGGCGCGCGGGCAAGCAGGCGGCGGGTGCCGTCCGGCTGGAACAGCAGAACCGGCGGCGCGAGGTGCAGCAGGCCATCGAACCGGCCCGCGCGGCGCGGCAGGAAACCGAACAGGCCGTGGTCAAGGCGCGCGAGGCGGTGGCCCGTGTCATCGATGCGGAACGTGGCGCGCGCGCCCGTCGGGCGGCGGCGGAGCAGCGGATCGTCAAGGCGGGCCAGGCACTCGTTGCCATGCGCCGCCAGGCCGATGGGGAGCGCCAGAAGCGGGAGCGGCTGGCCGCGGCGCTGGAAAGCCTGCGGCGCGACGGCTCGGCGGCGGCTGAACTGGTCGACGGGCTGAGCGCGGAATTCGCGGGACTGCCGCAGGCCGACGGCGCCGAGCAGACCCAGGCGGAGGCACGGCGCACGGTCGATGCGGCGCGCCAGGCCGTGGAGACGGCACGGCAGGGGCTGGAGAAGCTGGAGCGGGAGCGGCGGTTCCGCCAGCGCCGTGGCGAGGAGATCGCGCGGGAAGTCGCGGACTGGACCAGGCGCGCCGACGAGGCGGGCACGACGGTCACGGAACTGACCGAGCGGCGGGATGCGGCGCAGCAGGCCTTGGCGGATATCGCCCGCCGCCCGGACACGATCACCAGCCAGCGTGCCGAACTGGTGAGCCGGATAGAGGAGGCCGAGGCCGCCCGGTCTGCCGCCGTGAAACGCCTGTCAGGGGCCGAGGCAACCCTGGCCGAGAGTGACCGGGAACTGCGCGCGGTTCAGGCTGCGCTGCAGAACGCGCGGGAAGACCACGTGCGCAAGGAAGGCGCGGTGGAGATGGGTGTCGCCGAACTGCAGCGCCTGACCCGCGAGATCCGCGACGCCATGGAATGTCCGCCGGGGAAGGTGCTGGAAGCCGGTGGCCTGGCCGAGGACGCCGACCTGCCGGACCTGCGCGATGCAGAGCGCAGCCATGAGCGGCTGAAGCGGGAGCGGGAGAACATGGGCCCGGTCAACCTGCGTGCCGAGATCGAGGCGCGGGAGGTCGAGGAGAAACTGGAAACCCTGACCAGTGAACGCACCGACCTGGAAGCCGCGATCCAGCGCCTGCGCCAGGGCATCAGCGCCATCAACAAGGAAGCGCGGGCGCGCCTGCTGGAGGCCTTCGAGACCGTCAATGGCCACTTCACGCAATTGTTCCAGCGCGTGTTCGGTGGCGGCGAGGCGCGCCTGGCGCTGACCGAAGCCGACGATCCGTTGCAGGCCGGGCTGGAGATCATGGCCAGCCCGCCGGGCAAGCGGATGCAGATACTGACCTTGCTGTCCGGCGGCGAACAGGCCCTGACCGCGACCGCCCTGCTGTTCGCCGTCTTCCTGACCAACCCGGCCCCGATATGCGTGCTGGACGAGATCGACGCACCGCTGGACGACGCCAACGTGGAGCGTCTGATGCTGCTGATCGAAGACCTTTCGGCGCGCGGTGGCACCCGTTTCCTGGTCATCACCCACAACCCCATCACCATGGCCCGCATGGATCGCCTGTTCGGCGTGACCATGGCGGAGCGTGGCGTCAGCCAGCTGGTCTCGGTCGACCTGGCCGAGGCGGCGGCGCTGCGGGAGACGGCCTGAAGCAGCCGGTCCCCATGGTCGATGGGGCTGTCATCAAAAGGGGCCGGACAAGGGTTGCCCTGAAGCCGACCGGGTCTGCGCCGAATCCCTCTGGCGACCCTCAATTCTTGCGGCGTTGACCAAGCCCGATATGGCGCCCGGCCTCCGGTGGGGGCGTCAGGGTCCTGTGGCTTTCCATGATCGCGGCCAGGCGTTCCTGCACGCTTTCGGCCATGGGGGCGGCACGGCGGGTCAGGCGGCTGACGTGCAGGGACATCAACTCGTTGGTGGCGGCGCGGAAGCCCTCCGTCCCGTGGAGCATCTCGTGCATGTAGTGGATGCGCTTGGCGTCATGACCCAGCAGGATGGTGCGGAAGACCAGCGGGTCGCCCTCCTTCACTTCCTGCAGGTAATTGATGTGGGCTTCCAGTGCGAAGGTGGAGACCTGTTCCGCCTCCCGATGCGCCCGCGTCAGGCCGCAGGCATCCAGGAAGTCGTCCGTCGCATAGTCGAACACGACCATGTAGTAGCCCATGTTCATGTGGCCGTTGTTGTCGATCCATTCCGGGCGGACACGGTCGGTGTGGAGTTGAAACGGGGCCGTGATCGGCGTCATCGGGCGGTCTCCTGCGCTCTGGTCAATTCGATGCGTCGGGCATCTGCCGCGAGGCTGATTTCCTCGCGGCGGTCATCGTCGGCACGGGACCATTCACCGATCTCTGCCCGGTTGCGGTAGCAGCCGACGCACATGTCCCGAACGGGATCGAGCACGCAGACGGAGATGCAGGGGGAGGGGATGGCCGTTCGCGTCATCCGTTGCCTGCCCCGTCGGCCCTGGCGCGCAGGCCCGAAACGGTGGCGCTGGGCGACAGCACGTCCGGGTCGATGCGCAACTCGATGATGCTCGGCCCGTCGGCGTCGAGGCCCCTGGCCAGCGCGGGATGGAAATCCTCCGTCCGCTCCACCACCGTGCCTTCGCGGCCATAGGCATGGGCGAGGGCGGCAAAGTTCGGGTTCTTCAGTTCCGTGGCGATCTCGCGCCGGGTGTAATCACGTTCCTGATGCATGCGAATGGTGCCGTACATGCCATTGTCGAACAGGAAGATGATCGGCTTGCCGCCATATTGTTTGGCCGTCGCCAGTTCCTGGCTCGTCATCATGAAGCCGCCGTCGCCGACCAATCCGAAAACTTTTCTGTCGGGAAACGCCAGCGACGCGCCGACGGCCGCCGGCACCGCGTAACCCATGGCGCCGCTGGTGGGCGCCGCGAACGTGTGCAATTGCTGGAACTGCATGAAGCGCATCGCCCAACCGGAGAAGTTGCCGGCGTCGACCGTGACGATGGTGTCGGCCTCCGCGCGTTTGCGAATTTCCTGCATTACTGTCGCAAGGTCGAGCTTGCCGTCGCCCGCCTTCGGCACGGCCCATGCCTCAAAGTCGGCGCGGGCGCGAGCGCGCCAGTCGCCCCAGGCGGAGGCTTCGACGGGCCGCATCGCTTTGGCGGCTGCCGCGAACGCCGGCATGCCCGACGGGATGCCGAGAGCGGGTTGGTAGACACGGCCGTGTTCTTCGGCATGCGCAGGGACATGCACGAAGGCCGTCGATGGCTTCGGGCTTTCCAGCATCGCATAGCCCTGGGTCGTGATCTCGCCGAGGCGCGCGCCGACGACGACAAGCAGATCGGCGTCTTTCACCATCTGCAGCAGTTTGGGCGCGGGCGCCGTCGACAGATCGCCGACAAAGTTCGGGCCCATGTGATCCATGATGTCGAGGCGGCGGAAGGAACACGCGACCGGCAGGTCGTTGGCTTCGGCGAAAGCGCGGATGTCGGATGCGGCGTCCTGGGTCCAACCGCCACCGCCGACGACGACGAGCGGCTTCTTCGCCGCCGCAAGACGTTCACGCAGGTCGGCCAGATCAGATGCTGCCGGCGCCGCGCGCGCCAAACGGTACGGGGCGGCGTCAGGCGCGCTGGTGTCGTCGCGCAGCATGTCTTCTGGCAACGCCAGCACCCCCG
>CAJYBQ010000229.1 GCA_913064755.1 uncultured Alphaproteobacteria bacterium | reverse complement strand
GGGGCGCGCATGGAGACCGGCCAGAGGGTTGCGGGGCAGGCGGGTTGAGCCCAGTCGGGCCGGTCTGTTCAGGATCGGTTGCAGGTGTCTTTCGTCTTCTGCAGCGGGTCACGGGTCGATGCGGCGTTTGACCGCATCATTCTGAACGTGGGCGAAAGGGTATCACCAGACACGTATCGTTGCGTGCCCGAGGAGGACGTGCGATCACTGGCGCCGCCCGATTGGCAACCAGAAAACCGGAAGGATCGAGCCGTGAAATTCGACATGTTTGAGTTCAACAAGATTGCAGGTGCAGTCCTGTTCACCATACTCATCGGCTTCGGCGTATCGGAGCTTTCGGGCATCCTGATCAACACCGGTGGTCATCAAGACGCCGTTGCCTACCCCGTTCCGGACATTCCGGAGAGTGGTGCGGTTGCGGTTGTCGAAGACACGCCTGCCGTGTCGCTGGCGACGCTGCTGGCGAATGCCGACGTTGCCAAGGGCGAGAAGACCTTCAAGAAGTGCACGGCCTGCCATTCCATCAACGAAGGTGGGGCCAACAAGGTCGGGCCGAACCTGTTCGGCGTGCTGGACAGCGATATCGCCGGCCACGACGGCTTCAGCTACTCGGCGGACCTGGCGGCGATCGAGGGCAACTGGACCTACGATGCGCTGGATGCGTTCCTGACCAAGCCGAAGGATTTCGCAGCAGGTACCAAGATGTCGTTTGCCGGTATCAAGAAGGACACGGACCGCGCGTCCCTGATCCTGTACCTGCGGTCCCAGGGTGATGCCGAAGCGCCGCTGCCCGCGGAGTGATCGCACCCCCTGACGCGGAACTGGTGGCGTTCGCGCATGATCTTGCGGATCGTGCGGGCGTCGTCATCCGTCCCCTGTTTCGTCAGCCGATCGACGTGGACACGAAGTCCGACCAGAGTCCCGTGACCGCCGCGGATCGCGGGGCCGAGGCCGCGATCAGGGAACTGATCGTCGACCGCTATCCCGAACATGGCATCCTGGGTGAAGAGTTCGGGGCGGAGCGGGCGGATGCCGACTGGGTCTGGCACCTGGATCCGATCGACGGCACCAAGTCCTTCATCTCCGGCTCTGCCCAGTTCGCGACCCTGATCGCGCTGGCCTACAAGGGCGCGCCGGTCATCGGTATCATCGACCAGCCCATCCAGCGCGAGCGCTGGGTCGGCGTGGCGGGCAAGCCGACCCTGTTCAATGGCAATCCGGTGACAACCCGTGACTGCGCCGGCATCGATCAGGCGACCTTCTTTTCCTGGGGCGCCGAATGCTTCGAAGGAGAGCGGGGGGCGGCGCTCTGGCGGCTGGCGGAAGGCACCGCGTTGCGGCGCTACAGCGCGGATGCCTATGCCTATGGCCTGCTTGCGCTCGGTTTCGTCGACATCGTTGCCGAGAATGACCTGAAACCGCATGACTACCTGGCGCTGGCGCCGGTGGTGAACGGTGCCGGGGGGCGCATCACCGACTGGCAGGGCAACGAGATCCGCCATGGTGTCGGGGCCGAAACGGTGGCCGTGGGCGACCCCGCCCTGCACGAACAGGTGATCAAGCTGCTGAAAGGTTGATCGTCACGCGGTTGCGCCGCTTTCGCACCGCGCCCAACTCTGGTCATAATGCAACGGCACGTCGTCCGCATTCCATGTAACCTGTGGATATGCCGCGATGATGTGCGGCCTGGCGTGGTAACGAGTGCGGAGGATGCAGTTGGTGAAGGTTCCGGATCTGAAGACAATCCTGCATGTCGGCAGCCTGACCATCGCGCTGGCCCTGCCTGCCATCGCCCTGCCGACAATGGCGAACGCCGATGAAGTGGTCGAGAAGTCCCATGCATTGTCGCTGATCGGGGCGCCGAAATACCCGGCGGACTTCGACCATCTCGACTTCGTCAATCCCGAAGCGCCCAAGGGGGGCACCCTGCGGCTGAGTGCGTTCGGCGGCTTCGATTCGCTCAATCCCTTCATTGCCAAGGGCAACGCATCCGGTGTCGTGCAGCAGACCATCGAGACATTGATGGAGACCCACCTGGGGGAGCCGTCGGCCGAGTATGGCCTGATCGCCGAGACGGTGGAGGTGCCGGCGGATGATTCGTGGGTCATCTTCAACCTGCGGGCGGAGGCCCGGTTCCACGACGGCAGTCCGATCACGGCGGAAGACGTCATCTTCAGCTTCGAGCGGCTGCGGCAGGAGGGACGCCCCTTCTACCGTTATTACTACCGCAACGTCGTCAGCCACGAGGTCCTGGGGCCACGCCGCGTCAAGTTCACCTTTTCCAGCGGCGGCAACCGCGAGCTGCCCCAGATCATGGGGCAACTGCCGGTGATGTCGAAGGCCTGGTGGCAGGGGCGGGAGTTCGGGGCCACCAGCCTGGAAGCACCGCTGGGGTCCGGCCCCTATCGCGTGGCGCAGGTGGAACCGAACCGGCGCGTCGTGCTGGAGCGGGTGCCGGATCACTGGGCGCGGAACCTGGGGCTGTCCCGGGGGCGCTACAATTTCGACACCATCCGCTACGAGTACTTTGCCGACCAGACGGCGATGCTGGAGGCCTTCAAGGCCAACGTCTACGACTACCGGTCGGAGAACAGTTCGAAGAACTGGGCCACGGCCTATGATTTCCCGGCGCGCGAAAAGGGGCTGGTGAAGCTGGAACTGGTGCCGCACAGCCGCCCGACCGGCATGCAGGGATTCGTCTACAACACCCGCCGCCCGGTCTTCGCGAACCGGACGCTGCGGCAGGCACTGGCCTATGCCTTCGATTTCGAATGGGCCAACCAGAACCTGTTCTATGGCCAGTACACGCGGACGCAGAGCTATTTCTCCAATACCGAACTGGCGGCCACGGGGCTGCCATCGCCCGAGGAACTGGCCCTGCTGGAACCCCTGCGCGGCCAGGTTCCGGACGCGGTGTTCACCGAGCCCTACGTGGCGCCTTCGACGGCGGGGCGTGGCGGGCTGCGAAGCAATCTGCGGCAGGCCAACAAGCTGCTGCGCGATGCCGGCTACATCGTGCGCGACAAGAAGCTGATCGACCCGGCCACCGATGAACCGGTGACGTTCGAGGTCCTGCTGGCGGACCCGCAGTTCGAGCGGATCGTGCTGCCCTTCACGCAGAACCTGGCGCGCCCAGGCGTGACCGCGACCGTGCGGGCGGTGGACACGGCGCCATTCCAGAACCGGGTGCGTTCCTATGACTTCGACATGATCGTCGGATCGACGCCGCAGTCGGAAAGCCCGGGCAACGAGCAGCGCGACTTCTTCGGCTCCGAGGCGGCGGACAGGGAGGGCGGTCGCAACCTGATGGGCATCAAGTCGGCAGCGGTCGACACGCTGATCGACCACGTGATCTTTGCCGCAGACCGCGCGGCCCTGGTCACCGCGACCCGCGCGCTGGACCGCGTGTTGCTGCATTCGCACCTGGTCATTCAGCAATGGCATATCACCGCTAGCCGCATCGCCTACTGGGACAAGTTCGGTCGGCCGGACACGAACCCGACCTATGGCGTCGACGTGCTTTCCTGGTGGGTCGATCCGGAAAAGGCTGCACGCGTCGGGGGCAAGGCGCAGTGAGGGGTTTCGTGCGGCGATACCCCATCATGAACATCCTGGCCGTCGCGATGCTGCTGCTGGCATCTGTTGCGGTCCTGCGGCCCGCGCCCGCGCATTCGGAACCGGCGCATGGCCTTTCCGTGTTCGGCAGTCTGAAGTACGGCCCGGATTTCACCCATTTCGACTGGGCCGATCCAGATGCCCCGAAGGGCGGTTTGCTGCGGCTTCGCGACCTCGGGACCTTCGACACGCTGAACCTCTACATCCTCAAGGGACGGCGACCGTCTGCCGTGCTGGCGCACGAGATCCGGCTGCATGACCGACTGATGGTGCGGTCCTACGATGAACCCGATGCCCATTACGCGCTGGTCGCCAGGTCGGTCGAACTGTCCGATGACGGGCGGACGGCGACGTTCC
Source organism: uncultured Alphaproteobacteria bacterium (assembly GCA_913064755.1). Taxonomy (GTDB): domain Bacteria; phylum Pseudomonadota; class Alphaproteobacteria; order Minwuiales; family Minwuiaceae; genus Minwuia. The sequence continues at coordinate 2,067 of CAJYBQ010000229.1, read as the reverse complement.
ACCTGGACCCCCGGGCGCGGTTCCATGACGGCAGCCCGATCACGGCGAAGGACGTGGTCTGGAGCCTGGATGCCATTCGCGAGAAGGGCCACCCGGTGCTGCGCAGTGTCTTCGCGATGGCGACGGCGACGGCTCTGGCCCCGGACCAGGTGCAGTTCAGCTTCGCCGAGGGCGCGCCGCGCGACCTGGCCGTGCGCCTGGCGGGCAACCTGCCGATCCTGTCGGCTACCTATTACGCCACCCGCTCGTTCACCGAATCGACCCTCGACCCGCCGCTTGGCTCCGGCCCCTACCGGGTGTCGAAGGTGAAGTCGGGCGACAGCCTGGAACTGGAACGGGTGCAGGATTACTGGGCGGCGGACCTGCCGGTGAATCGCGGCCTCTGGAACTTCGACACGATTCGCATCGACTACTACCAGGACCGGACCTCGGCCCTGCTGTCGTTCTTTGCCGACGAGTACGACTTCCGGGAGGAATTCACCTCGAAGAGCTGGGCGACGGAATACGATGACAAGACGCCGGTGCAGGACGGCAGGGTGAAGCGGCTGACCCTGCCCGACGGGCGGCCGTCGGGCGCGCAGGGCTGGTTCCTGAACCTGCGTCGAGAGCGCTTCCGTGACATCCGGGTGCGGGAGGCACTGGACCTGGCCTTCGACTTTGCCTGGACCAACCGCAACATCTTCTACAGCCTCTACGCGCGCACTGGTTCGATGTTCGAGAATTCCGAGCTGGCGCAGACGGGTTCCCCCAGCGCCGCGGAACTGGAATTGCTGGAACCGTTCCGTGGCCGGGTACCGGACGGGGTGTTCGGTCCGGCCTACGAAAGTCCGACATCGGATTCCAAGGGGGGCATTCGCGCGCAGCTTCGCCGTGCCGGGCGGCTGTTGAAGCAGGCGGGATGGGAAATTCGCGACGGCAACCTGGTGGATGCCGACGGCGTGCCCTTCGCGCTTGAATTCCTGATGTATCAGCCGACATTCGAACGCGTGATCGGTCCCTTCGTGAAGAACCTGCAACGGCTGGGCATTCAGGCAACCATGCGTTTCGTCGATCCGGCGCAGTACATCGAACGGGTGAAGTCCTTCGACTTCGACCTGGTGACCGCGCGGTTCTCGCCGCCCGAGACCCCGGGCGCCGAGCTCTACAGCTTCTGGGGCAGCGCCCAGGCCGACGTGCCGGGATCGAACAATTATGCCGGTGTGCAGGATGACGTCATCGATGCGCTGATCGGCAAGGTGCTGGTCGCCCCCGATCGACCGGCGCTGATCGCCGCCACCCGTGCGCTGGACCGGGTGATCATGTGGAACCGCTACATCATCCCCCAGTGGTACAAGGGGGAGCACAACCTGGCCTACTGGGACCGCTTCGGTCGGCCGTCCACGCCGAAACCCGACTATCATCGTGGCGTCGTCAACAGCTGGTGGTTCGATGTCGAGAAGGCACGCCGGACCGGGGGCAAGAATGGCGGCTGATTTCCTTTCCCCGCGGAGCATCGACGCATGATCGCCTCTATCATCCGTCGCCTGCTGCTGATGATCCCGACGCTGTTCGTGATCATGCTGATCAATTTCGCCATCATCCAGTTTGCCCCGGGTGGTCCGGTGGAGCAGGTGATCGCGGAGCTGACGGGGACAGGCGCGGCTACGGAGCGCATCACCCGTTCCGGCGGCGATTTTGCGGGCGGCCAGGGCGGCGCGCAGAAAACGGACCAGGGCGGCGGCGGCGAGTCCTCCTATCGCGGCGCCCAGGGGCTTGATCCTGATTTCATCAAGGACTTGGAGCAGCGCTTCGGCGTCGACAAGCCAATGCACGAGCGCTATTTCGGCATGCTCTATGAGGGGCAGCTGCGAGGCATTCTTCCTTACTGGAAGGAATATTCCGACGACGAGCGGGCCGCCGTATTTGCCGCCGCCAAATTGGACGACTGGAACGAGTATGAGATCACCTGTAACGGCGATCACGTAAAGATCGTGCTCAACGGCTACACCACCCTCGACTTCAAGGATCCCGAAGGCGCGAAGTCAGGCATCATCGCCCTGCAGCTGCATACGGGACCCGACATGAAGG
>CAJYBQ010000228.1 GCA_913064755.1 uncultured Alphaproteobacteria bacterium | reverse complement strand
ACGGAAGACGTGGTGAGGCCGGAACCGGAGGTGCAGAAGCTGGTGGACCGTCTGAAGACGCAGAAGGGCATCATCATCGACTATGAGAAGATCGACGGTGCCAACCATTTCTATGAAGAGGAAATGGACGAGGTTGATCGCCTGGTCGGCACCTACGTCGACCGCCGCCGCGCCGCCGTCGAGGAATTCTAGAGCGGGCCCTGTGCAACCCTGATCGCTGACAACACCCGGTCCGGTGTGGCCGGGATGTTGCGCACAATTGCGCCGGTCGCATCCCGGATGGCGTTCAGGATTGCCGGCGCGGTGGGGATCAGCACGTGTTCCCCCAGACCCTTGGCACCATAGGGACCTTCTTCGTCCGGTATCTCAACGATGATGGAGCGGATTTCCGGCACATCGCCGATGGTCGGGATCAGGTAGTCGTGCAGGTTCTCGGTCCGGCCGGGCTGGTAATCCTCCATCAACGCCATGCCGATGCCCTGTGCGATGCCCCCTTCGATCTGGCCCTGCACCAGTTGTGGATTGATGGCCCGGCCGACGTCATGGGCTGCCGTGATGTAGCGAAGTTTCACGGTGCCGAGCACGCGATCCACCTCCAGTTCCACCATCTGCGCGCCGTAGCCGTACTGGGCGTAGGGCTCACCCTGGCCGTTCGCGTCCAGCGGCGCGGTCGGCGGATCGTAGGTTTCCTGGACACGGAAGACGAAGCCCTCGCCATCGACCGGCAGCGTCCGTGGATCCAGGGAGCGTTCTGCCCCCTTGTCGCGCAGGACGATCCGACCGTCCGCCAGGCTGATCTGCGCATCCGCCGAGACATTGCCGTGGCGCAGCAGCATTTCCCTCAGCGCCAGTCCGGCCTTCATCGCGGCCTTGCCGGACACGAATGTCTGGCGGGAGGCAGAGGTCTTGCCCGCATCCGGCGTGACGTCCGAGTTGCCGATGAAGAGCTCCACGTCGGCGGTCGGAAGCCCCAGCGCCTCGGCAAATATCTGGGTGATGACGGTGTTCGATCCCTGGCCGATGTCCATTGCGCCCTGGTGCAGCCGCACCCGCCCGTCCGGCAGCACGCCGGCCTTGATGGTCGATGGATTGGGCAGGGACGTGTTGCCGCAACCGTACCAGCAGGTGCCCAGCCCGACCCCCCGGCGGATGGGGGATGCCGCGTTTTCGGCGTTCCAGGCCTGCGCCGCGTCCCGCGCCCGATGCCAGTCATCCTTCAGCGCGACAAGGCAGGCATGGATGCCGATGCCGCGCGCGAAGGTCTGGCCGGTGACGGTCTGGTTGCCGTCCCGCAGGGCGTTCCTCAGCCGGAAATCCAGCCGGTCGATCCCGCAGGCATCGGCCAGCCGATCATACAGCGTTTCCTGCGCGATCGCGGCCTGCGGCACACCGAACCCCCGGAAGGCACCGGATACCGGACCATTGGTGTGGATCGCTGTGGTATGGGCGCGATAGGTCGGTGTCAGGTAGGGGCCGGACGCGTGAACCGGGACCCGGTTGGCCACCGTCGGACCCCAGGATGCGTAGGCGCCGGTGTCGAAATCTCCCTCGAAGCGCAGCCCGGTGACCAGGCCATCGGCATCCGCACCGATCGTCACCTGCATGTTCGCGGGGTGGCGCTTGGTGGTTGAGCGCATGGATTCGGGGCGGGTGTAGCAGATCCGGCAGGCCTGCCCGGTGCGGTGGACGGCAAGCGCCAGGATGGGCTGGACCGAGACGTCGATCTTCGACCCGAAGCCGCCACCCACCGCGGTCGGCGTGATCACGATCTGGTCGTCGGCGACGCCCATGATGGTTGCCACGGCTTCGCGGTCCATGTGCGGTGCCTGCGTGCAGGCCAGGATCTCGATTCGGCCATCGTCGCGCAGGAATGCGGTTCCGGCCTCCGGTTCGATATAGCCATGTTCGACGTATGACGTGGTGAAGTGATCCGCCACGGTATGGGTCGACCGACGCAGCGCCTCGTCCACGTCACCGCGCGCCACGAAGCCTTCCACCAGGACATTGCCCGGGCGGCTTTCGTGCAGTGGCCTGGCAACGGAGGCGGCCTCTACCGTCATGGCCGGTTCCAGCTCGGTCCACGTGATCGGCACGGTCGACAGGTCGAGATCGATCAGCGCCTCCCGTTCTCCCACCAGCGCGGCCACGGCCTCCCCCTTGAACCGGGCTTCCCCGTCCGTGGCAAGGACCGGTTGGTCGGCGAAGGGAGGAATCACCCCGAAGCGGTTCTCGCCCGGGATGTCGGCCGCGGTCAGCGCGGCGACGAGGCCCGGTGTCGCTTCGATGAAGCCGTCCAGGTCGCCGATGCTGAACCCGGCCCGGTGGAACGGGCTGCGGATCACCCGCACCAGCAAGGCGTCCATCGGTGCCACGTCATCGCCGAAGCAATCCGTGCCGAGCACCTTGGGCACGCCGTCGATCCGGGGAATCGCCGCGCCGATACCCTTTCCCCGTCCCTCCATGCGGGTGCCGACGTCCATCACGGCATCGATGATGCGGCGGTAGCCGGTGCAGCGGCACAGCACGCCGCCCAGCGCGTCCTGCACTTGTTGCTCCGTCGGGTCATCGACCGTCGAAAGCAGGGCGGTTGCGGCCATCAGCATGCCCGGCGTGCAGATGCCGCACTGCGCCGCGCCATGGTCCAGGAAGGCGCGCTGCAGGTCATTCAGGACGCCGCCAGGGGCCAGTCCCTCGACCGTCGTGACCTGCCGGTCCGTCACCTGCGCCAGCGCGGTCATGCAGGCACAGACCGCCTCGCCGTCGATCAGGACGGTACAGGCACCGCAGTCCCCGGCATCGCAGCCGACCTTCGTGCCCTTCAGCCCCAGTTCCTCCCGCAGGACCACGGACAGGCGGGTGGCGGGGTCCGAGACCGCTTCCACGGGCTCCGCGTTGACCGTGAACCTGACGCCGAACGCCTGGTTGCCGAGTTCCAGTCCGATGCTCATGATCCGATCTCCTGCAAGGCGCGAAGGGTGCAGGTGCGGGCGGCCTCCGTCCGGTATCCAGCGCTGGCACGAACGTCGTCGATGGGCGTCAGGTCGTCGAAATGCAGCGGCTGCACCAGGTCATCGAACGTTTCACCGGGATTGCGCCGGGCGAGCACCGTTTCCAGCCGCCCCAGTCGCTGCGCCACCACGGAACAGGCACCGACGGCCACCGCCGCCTGCCCCTCCGCCAGCCGCGCGGCAACCATGGTGATGGAGATGACCAGGTACCTGCGGCTGCCCAGCTTGACGAAGCTGCTGCGGCCCCCGGCTGAACTGTCGGGGATCAGGATGCGTGTCACCAGTTCGTCGGGCTGCCTGTCCGTCAGACGATTGCCCTGGATGAAATCCTGCAACGCCACCCGGCGGGAACCCCGTTCGCTGGATTCCAGTTCCACTTCGGCATCCAGGATCAGCAGGGGCGGTACGCCATCTGCGGCGGGCGAGGCATTGCACAGGTTGCCCGCAACCGTGGCTGCATTCTGGATCTGGATGGACCCGACCTCCCGCGCCGCTGCCTTCAGCGCGTCGAAGGCCGGTGGCAGGTCGGCGCGAACCACGTCCGTCCAGGTCGACGTGGCACCGATCGACCAGCCCTCGTCCGTCCGCCGAATGCCGCGCAATCCGGGCACGGCGGTGATGTCCAGCAGCGGGTGAGCGAAAGGCCGCTCCACGTGCGCGGGGTAGAGATCGGTGCCGCCCCCCAGAACGTGCCAGTGGCGATCCGCCAGCAGATCAAGTGCTTCGTTCAGGTCATCGGGGCGAGTCAGGCGCATGGGGGGCAGATTCTCCAGACTGTTGCGAACAGCATGACGGAGCGGCAGTCTGTCTTCAATCCAAGTAAGAACGATCCAGGGCGTTGATTTCCGACGCCGGCCGGGGAGGGCAATGATGCAGTTCGGATTCACTGAGGAACAGGTGGCGTTCCGCGACACGGCGCAGAGGTTCAGCGCCGAGCACCTGGCACCGCGCTACCAGTCGCGGGAAAGCCAGGACGGTTTCGAGGACGGTCTGCTGACCACGATGGGCAGTATCGGTCTGCTGGGCGCGGACCTGCCCGTCGAATTCGGTGGTTCCGGGGTCGATGCGGTCACTGCCGGGCTGCTGATGCAGGAAATCTCCGTCGGGGACATGAACGTGGCCTACGCGCCTTTGCTGACGTCGCTGCTGGGTGACATCGTGGCCCGCCATGCGGATCGCGAGGTACAGCGCAGGATCCTGCCGCCGGTCTGCCGGGGCGAACAGCTCATCGCCCTTGGCCTGACAGAGCCGCGCGGCGGCAGCGATGCGGCGAACCTGGTCTGCAAGGCGGAGCGGACCAACGAGGGCTATGTGCTGAACGGCGAGAAGACCTCCATCTCCTGCGCCACCCAGGCGGACTGGATCATCGTCGCGGCCCGGACTAGCGGCACCGATGACGGCGCGCGTGGTGTGACCGCGTTCCTGGTGCCGATGGATGCCAGGGGTGTGTCCACGTCGAAGTTCGAGGATGCCGGTGCGCGGGTCGTCGGGCGTGGCTCCGTCTTCTTCGACGACGTGCGGATAGAGGACAACATGCGCCTCGGCGCGGAAGGTGGCGGCTTCAAGGAGGTGATGGCCGGGTTCGACTATTCCCGTGCGCTCATCGGCTTGCAGGTCCTGGGCTGTGCCCGTGCCTCGCTGGAGGAAACCTGGGAGTGGGTTCAGCAACGCCAGGCGTTCGGCCATCCGATTGCCAAGTACCAGGGTGTCACGCAGCCGCTGGCAGAGGCGGAAACGAAGATGCGTGCCGCAGAACTGCTCTGCTACCAGACCCTGTGGTTGCGCGACCAGGGGTTGCCCCACACGTCGGAAGCGGCGATGTGCAAGTGGTTTGCCCCGCAGACGGCCTTTGAAACCGTGCATCAGTGCCTTCTGCTGCATGGCCACATGGGGTATTCCATGGATATGCCGCACCAGCAGAGGCTGCGTGATATAATGGGGCTGCAGATCGGTGACGGGACGGCGCAGATCCAGAAGATGATCATCTCGCGGGAGAAGATCGGCAAGATCGCGGTCCCCTACGCTTGATTTGCCCGGTAACAGTAGCAGGCCGTGCGAGCAGCACGTAGTAGAGGGAGACGCAGGATGGTGGATACGGCAGAATTCGAAGCGGCGCTGGCGCGCGATGGCTATGAGAATGCCGGTGTGAAATCACTGGAACCCGGCTGTCACAATGACGCGCATACGCATGATTTTGCCGTTCGGGCCATGGTCGTCTCGGGCGGTATCACGCTGACCGTCGATGGCAAGGCGACCCAATATGGCCCCGGCGATACCGTGGTGATGGATGCTGGGTGCGAACATGTCGAGGATGTCGGGCCGGACGGCCTGAAGTTCCTGGTTGGGCGCAAGCACTGACTGAATCCACACAGGACGCGTTCTGGCGCGACGTTGCGCCGTTCGATCCGACACCGCCCGCCGACACGCTGCTCGCGATATGGCGGCGCTTGCGGGCGGAAGCGGGCGGACAATTGCCCCTGCGGTCGGAGTTCAGGCCGGACATGGCACCACGATTGTTGCCGACGCTGGCGATTGTCGAAGTCCTGTCCGGCGGTTCCGAATTCCGCTATCGCCTGCTTGGAACCGCCATCACCAGGGTCGCCGGACGCGATGCAACGGGCCGGACACTTGACGCCGAGCTCTACGGATCAGGCATCGAACGCATGCTCGCGCCCTACCGGCGGGTGCTGGCGGAGGGCGCACCGGTGCTGACACGGTCCGGCGTCCTGTTCGTCGACAGCTGGCGCTCGACCGACAACATGTTCGTGCCCTTCACCCTGGGATCGGGCGAGATCGACATCATCATGGTATCGGTAAGCGTCAGCGCGAAGAAACTTGTCGACGACCCCAAGACCGGGCAGATCGCGGTGTTCCGGGATTGAATCCCCGGTACGGGACCGGGGAACCAATCGGTCGGCAACATCACTAGTCCGTCGCCCCGGTCCAGCCGGTACGGAACCCAGCAACCGCCACGGCGAACCGACCCCTCCCGCACTCCCCGGCCTCAACGGTGCCGTCCAGCCGGTCCTCACTACTCTTTGCCCGCTCACCACACCCCT
>CAJYBQ010000227.1 GCA_913064755.1 uncultured Alphaproteobacteria bacterium | reverse complement strand
GTGCGGGGCCCGGGCCGGCGGGTGGCGGCGAGAGCCGGTGGGGGGGGGGTGGCGGATGGGGCCGGCGGGTCCCGACGGGCGCGCCTGCACCAGCCCCTCCAGTTCGGCGAACTGGTCCAGCAGCGGGCGGCAGCGCTCGTGATACGCCTGCCCCGTCTCCGTCAGGGTGACACTGCGGGTGGTGCGGTGCAGCAACTGGGCGCCAAGCCGTTCCTCCAGCTGCCGGACGTACTTGCTGGCCAGCTTGGTACTGATGCCCAGTCGGCGTGCCCCTTCGGTGAACGACCCATGGGCGGCCACCGCCGCGAACGTGCGCATTCCGACCAGCGTATCCACGGTTCACCTCCCGGACAGGAATTCCCATTGTCGCCATATCGTACATTAATATTCAATAATCCGGTGTATTATCTCTTTTGAAGACATTCGCTCCATCGGCCTGGTCAGTGGGCGCAACAGGGTTGCCCACCCAACCGAGGGTCCTGAAATGTCGAACACCATTCGTATCCACAGCTTCCCCCTTTCCGGTCACGCGCACCGGGTCGTGCTTTTCGCCAACCTGGCCGGGATCGACCATGAGGTGGTCAATGTCGACCTCGCCGCCGGCGCACAGCGCGATCCCGCCTTCCTGGCACTGAACCCCAACGGGCAGGTGCCGGTCCTGGAGGATGGGGACACCGTCATCACAGACGCGAACGCCATCCTGGTCTACCTCGCCCGGAAATATGCGCCGGGCTACATCCCGTCGGACCCGGTCGCCGAGGCCGAAGTGCAGAAGTTCCTGACCCTTGCCGCCGGTGAACTGGCCTTCGGCCCTGCCGCCGCCCGCCTGATCAATGTCTTCAACGCCCCGCTGCCGGTGGACTTCAGCCATGCGACGGCGGCCAGGCTGCTGACCCGGCTGGAAAACCACCTGGCGGGGCGGTCATTCCTGGTCGGCGATGCCCCGACCATCGCCGACGTCGCGATCTACAGCTACACGGCACACGCACCGGAAGGCGACGTGTCCCTGGAACCCTATCCCCAAGTCCGCCGGTTCCTTGCCAACGTCGAAGCCCTGCCCGGCTTCGTGCCCATGCCGGTGACGAAAGTCGGCCTCGCCGCCCGAGCCGCCTGAGCCGCCTGCCCTTCCACGAAACCCTGTCGGCACCGGTCGGCAGGGTTTCCTCCCCAGAAAGAGGCCCGTCATGCAACCGAACATCCCGAGCGAAGACGCCGCATCCCCCTTTCATCCGGGCGAGGCCGCAATCCAGATCCATACCGGGAAGCACGAGAGGCTCCGGAAGTTCGCGCCCAGGGCGATCCGGTCGTTCATGCCCGATCAGCACCGCGACTTCTTCGGCCAGTTGCCCTTCGTCGTCGTCGGCAGCGTCGATGCCGATGGCTGGCCGTGGGCATCCATTCTCTCGGGCAGGCCGGGCTTCGTTGCATCGCCGGACCCTGCCCGGCTGGAGATCAAGGCCACACCGGTTGCGGATGACCCGCTGATCGCGGCGCTGACCCCCGGGGCGCAGATCGGCATGCTCGGCATCGAGATCCCGACCCGGCGGCGCAACCGCGTCAACATGCGTGTCATCGCGGCAAGCGGTGCAAACATCACGCTGGGCGTCGACCAGTCGTTCGGCAATTGCCCGCAATACATCCGGACACGCGACATCCGCCTTGTCCGCGATCCCGAAGCCCCGGTGGAACGCCCGGCGGCCAGCCGCTTCACGACGCTGGATGCTGCCGCGCGTGACCTCATCGCCACGGCGGACACATTCTTCGTGTCGAGCCATGTTCCCCCCGGCGACAGCCCGGAGAAGCAGGGCGTCGATGTCTCCCACCGTGGCGGGCCGTCGGGGTTCGTGAAGGTGGACGGCGACACGCTGACCATCCCCGATTATTCCGGGAACAACTTCTTCAACACGCTGGGAAATTTCCTGCTGAACCCGAAGGCCGGGCTGATCTTTCCCGACTTCGGGACCGGCGACCTGCTGATGCTGACCGGCAGGGTGGAGCTGTTGTGGGAGGACCATCCCGAGATCGTCGATATCCAGGGGGCGGAGCGCGGCTGGCGTTTCACCCTGGAACACGGCCTGCGCATTCATGACGCCCTGCCGTTCCGCGCCGACTTGGGTGATTGGCCCCCCCGGCAACCTGATGACGGATGACCCTGCGGCGGAGGCGACGTGATCATGGCAAGGGCACCCCGCGGCGCCTTGCATCTCGACCCATCGGAGCGGCGTCCGGCTGTTCTGCTGGCCGGCGGTGTCGGCATCACCCCGATGATCGCCATGGCGCGACACGTGATGGCAGAGGGCCGTCGTACCCGACGCATCCGACCGCCGATGTGGCCGACGGCGAAGTCCTGATCTGCTGTGCCGTGCCGGCGCGCGGGACAGAAAACCTTGAACTCCACCTCTGATCACCCGTGAAGGAGACCACCCATGGAAAACCGCCCTCCCTTGCCGCCCTTTACCCGCGAGACCGCGATCCGCAAGGTCCGGCTGGCCGAGGATGGCTGGAACAGTCGCGATGCCGCCAGGGTGTCCACGGCCTATACCGTCGATACGAAGTGGCGCAACCGGGTCACCTTCGTCCACGGTCGGGTCGAGGCGGAGCAGTTCCTGAGAGAGAAGTGGGCCAGGGAAAACGAGTACCGCCTGATCAAGGAGCTCTGGGCCTTCACCGACAATCGCATCGCCGTGCGCTATGCCTACGAATGGCGCGACGACAGCGGCAACTGGTTCCGGTCCCACGGCAACGAGAACTGGGAGTTCGCGCCCGACGGGCTGATGCAGTGCCGCCATGCGAGCATCAATGACCAGCCGATCAGGGAAGAGGAGCGGATGTTCCGCTGGCCCCTGGGCCGCCGCCCGGATGACCATCCCGGACTGTCCGATCTCGGACTCTGAGCCGCCCGTGGCCGGTTGGTCGATGGCTACGCCCTGGCCCCGTCACGTGGCAGGCCAGGCCACGTTCAGTTCCCCCGGCCGTCGATGCTGAAGGCAAGGACCTGGCTGATGGCGGTCAGGTCGCACCCCGACTGTTCGGACCAGGTGTTGAAGGCATCCTGAACCGCGCGCATGTCGCGCTGCGCGCTCGGCGCTTTCGCCACCACGTCCTCGGCGATCAGTCGCGCGGTGACGTCGGGTGACAGGATGAAGCCGTCACGCCCCATGCTGCGCAGCACGCGCTGCCCCGTGACCGCACCAAGCCTGCTGCCGCGCCTTGCCAGCAATTGCAGCAGGCCGATGTAATCCGCATCCGGCCAATCCGCGAAGACCCTTGCAGCACTGCCATGTTCCTTCGCCAGGTCCTGCAGGAAGCGCGCGTTCGCGATCACCGCGCTGACCTTCGCGGCGTTCCGGACAATCCCCTTGTCGGCCAGCAGCCGATCCATGTCATCGTCATGGTAGAAGGCCACGCGGGCGACATCGAAACCGTCGAAGGCGGTCTCGAACCCCGGCCACCTGGCTTCGATGACAGACCAGTTGAAACCGGCCTGGAACAGGCACTTCGCCATGCAGGAAAGCCAGCGGTCGCCTGGGACCAGCGCCAGTTCGGCGGGTGACAGGGGGCGGGTCAGCCCCGCCCCCAGCGCGTCCGCGCCGCCCTGCCTGTCGGCAGCGATCCGATAGATCTCCGCGAACTTCCGCATCTCACCCTCCCTCCCTTATCCATCCAGGTCCACGCGACGCAGCCGCAGCGCGTTGGCGATGACGGACACCGACGACAGGCTCATGGCCGCCGCGGCCAGCATGGGCGACAGCAGCGTGCCGGTCAGCGGGTAGAGCACGCCGGCGGCAATCGGCACCCCGAGGCTGTTGTAGGCAAAGGCGAAGAACAGGTTCTGGCGAATGTTGCGCAGCGTCGCCTGCGACAGCCGCCGGGCGCGCAGGATGCCGCCCAGATCGCCCCCCAGCAGGGTGATCCCCGCGCTCTCGACGGCGATGTCGGCACCCGTCCCCATGGCGATACCGACGTCTGCCGAGGCCAGGGCCGGGGCATCGTTCACCCCGTCGCCGGCCATGGCAACCCGGTGCCCCGCCGCGCGCAACCGGTCGACCAGCGCCTTCTTGCCCTCCGGCAGCAGACCGGCATGTACCTGTTCAAGCCCGAGTTGCCGCGCCACGGCCTGCGCCGTCGCTTCCGAGTCTCCCGTGGCCATGACCACGCTCATCCCGGCACGCCGCAACCCCTCGACCGCCGCCAGTGCGCCGGGCTTCACCGGGTCCGCCACGGCAACCAGGGCCACGACCCGGCCATCGATGCCGACATGCATCACCGTCTTGCCCCCGGCGCGAAGCTCATCCGCCCGCGTGTCCCCGTCATCCGGCGTGATCCCCGCCGACCGCATCATGGCGTCATTGCCCAGCACGATCTGGCGGCCGCCGGACTGTCCCCTGACGCCCATGCCGGTGACGGACAGGAAGCCGGTCATCGGTGCCGCATCGATGCCACGCGCCGCGATGCCGGCCACGATCGCCTCGGCCAGCGGGTGTTCGGATGCGGCTTCCAGCCCCCGCACCAGGGCGAGCACGTCCGCTTCGTCGTGACCGTCATCAACCAGCACATCGGTCAGGACCGGCTGCCCTTCGGTCAGGGTGCCGGTCTTGTCCACGATGACGATATCGACTTCCGCGAGCCGCTCCAGAACCTCCACGTCCCGGACCAGCACACCCGCCTGCGCCCCGCGACCGGTCGCGGTCATGATCGACATCGGCGTCGCCAGGCCCAGCGCGCAGGGGCAGGCGATGATCAGGACCGAGACCGCGGAAACGATGGCAAAGGCCAGCGCCGGTTCCGGCCCCAGGATCATCCAGCAGACGAAGGCCAGCGCCGCGGCAGAAACCACCGTCGGCACGAACCACGCCGCCACCCGGTCGGCCAGCGCCTGCACCGGCGCGCGGGACCGCTGCGCGGCAGCGACCATGGCAACGATCTGCGCCAGCATGGCGTCGTCACCAACCCTGGTGGCTTCGATCACCAGCATGCCCTGGCGGTTCAGGGTGCCACCGGTGACCCCGTCCCCGGCGACCTTTGCAACCGGCAATGCCTCCCCCGTCAGCATGCTCTCGTCCACGCTGCTCTGGCCGTCCAGCACCCGTGCATCCACCGGCACCGCATCGCCGGGGCGCACGCGCAGACGATCTCCCACCATGATGTTTTCCAGCGGTGCATCGTATTCGTCACCGTCCGGCGTGATGCGACGGGCCGTCTTCGGGGTCAGGTCCAGCAGGCTGCGGATGGCATCGCCGGTGCGTTCCCGGGCGCGCAGTTCCAGCACCTGCCCGACCAGCACCAGCGCGATGATCACCACCGATGCCTCGAAGTAGACCGGCACCTGGCCGTGATGCATCTGCAGGTCCGCCGGGAACAGGCCCGGAAACAGGGTCGCCACGACCGAATAGGCATAGGCCGTGCCGACCCCGACCATGATCAGGGTCCACATGTTCAGGTTCCAGGTCCTGATCGATGTCCAGCCGCGCGCCATGAAGGGGCGCGCCACCCAGCCCATCACCACCGTCGCCAGCGCCAGTTCTGCATAGAGGCTGACCTGGTGTCCGAGCCAGTCGCGCACCGGCAGGCCGAGCATCGGGGCCATGGTCAGGATCAGCATCGGTATCGCCGCGCCCAGGCTGATCCAGAGCCGCCGGGTGAAATCGATCAGTTCGAGGTTCGGCCCGTCCGACACGCCGTCCATCGGTTCCAGGGCCATGCCGCAGACGGGGCAGGTGCCCGGCCCATCCTGCACGATCTCCGGGTCCATCGGGCATGTGAAGCCCGCGGACTTCGGTGCGGCCTGTGCCAGCATCGCCGCCTTCCGCGCCTTGTTGCCGGAAAGGTGGAACCAGGGATCGGCACGGAACCGGTCGTGACAGCCCTTGCCGCAGAAATGGAATGCCTGCCCCTTGTGCTGCAGCGACGGCTTGCCCTGGCCCAGCGCCACGGTCATGCCGCAGACCGGGTCCTTCACCGCCCCGTCGACGGGCACCGTTGCCGCCTTCAGGATCGCTGCCATCTCGGCAGGGTCGGGCATATGGGCGTGTTCCACGGAAATCCCTCTCTTCCAGGACGGTCCACTGTCGGACGGCATC
>CAJYBQ010000226.1 GCA_913064755.1 uncultured Alphaproteobacteria bacterium | reverse complement strand
CCCATCGGGGCGGAGATATCCGCGGGGCAGGGGCCCGGGCGTTCGTGGCGGGCCCATGATCGGGTCACCCGGCGGAGGGGCACCCGGAAAGGGTGCCCGCCGCTGGGCTTTGGTGGCCTGACCAGTCGCGATGAACGCTCCAAGCCGGTGATCGCGGCGGTGAACGGTGTCGCCATGGGCGGCGGGTTCGAGATCGCGCTGGCCTGCGACCTGGTGATTGCATCGGAGAACGCACGTTTCGCACTGCCGGAGCCGAAAGTCGGCCTGGCCGCGCTGGCTGGCGGATTGCACCGCCTGCCGCGCCAGATCGGTCTGAAGCAGGCCATGGGCATGATCCTGACCGGTCGTCACGTGCCGGCGGCAGAGGGCAAGGACCTGGGCTTCGTCAACGAGGTCGTGGCGCAGGGGGAGGCACTGGAGGCCGCCCGTCGCTGGGCCGCGATGATCCTGGAATGCTCCCCCGTGTCCATCCGCACGTCGCTGGACGTGGTCCGGCGGGGACTGGAAGAGGCGGACGTGTGGGACGCCAACCTGGTGGATTATGACTCGGTGGCCGTCCTGCGGTCCTCGGAAGACATGATCGAAGGGCCGCTGGCCTTTGCCGAGAAGCGCAAGCCGAACTGGAAGGGTCGGTGAGCCGGGCGGAAGCCCTTGCCACCTTTGCCCGGGAAAACATCGCGCCGACCGCGGACAGCCTGATCCGCCAGGATGCCTTTCCGCATGACATCTGGCGGGCCATGGGCGCGGCGGGGCACCTGGGATACGGCCTGGCCGACTGGGGCGGCACGGCGGTGGATCGCGCGACCCTGTTCGACCTGGGGGAGGCGCTGGCCGACGGGGCGGAAGTGATCGGCTTCGCCACGGCGTGGATGACGCATCACATGGTGGCCGGCGGGGTGATCGCGCCCTTTGCCACGCAGGCACAGGCGGCGGCCATCCTGCCCCGTGTCGCGCGGGGCGAGCTTTCCTGCTGCATCGCCATTTCCGAACCCGGTGCGGGCGCGCATCCCAAGCACCTGAAGACCCGGGCGGAGAAGACGGCCACCGGCTGGCGCCTGACGGGGGAAAAGGCCTGGTTGACCAACGGACCCATCGCGGGTCTGTTCGTGGTCGTTGCCATTGTCGGCGAGGAGGCGGGGCGAAAGCGTTTCGGCGCCTTCCTGGTGCCGGAAGATGCGCCGGGCCTCAGCCGCACCGATGGCATCCGCATCGATTTCGCCAGGCCTTCAGGCCATTGCGGCATCCGCATGGATGGCGTCGACCTGCCCGATGACGCGTTCCTGGCCGGGGCCGGAGACGCGGTGGAAACCGTGCTGAAACGCTTTCGCCGGATCGAGGATGCGCAGGGGCTTTCGCTGAAGGCCGGCGGCATGGCCGTCGAGATTCGCCGCCTCGGCGCGATCCTGCCTGCAGATCAGGCCGCCGCGCTGGCTGGCCTTGCTGCGGACCGGGAATTGTTTCGCACCGCGGCGCGGGCGCTGCTGATCGACAGTGACGGCGACCCGGCAAGCCCGGCGCACGAGGCGCGCCTGCTGTCCCTGCGTGCCTTTGCACGGGGCTTCCAGGGACGGGTGAGGGAATTGCTGGCGGCGGCCATGCAGGATGATGGCTTTCTCAAGCTGTTGTGCCGGGATATGACGGAGCTAGGACGTGTGGCCGAACGAGTCGATCAGGCAAAACTTGCCCGATCGGGTGCGGCCTTGTTGCAGGGGAGTAAGGCGTGACAGCCAAATGGCAGGACAAGCTGGCCGATCCGGGCCTGATTGATGAGGCCTTCGCGGGTCTGGGCTATATTTCGAATGAGCGTATCGCGACCTCGGTCTTCCTTGCGCAACACCTCAGAAAACCGATCCTGGTCGAAGGCCCGCCGGGCGTGGGCAAGACCGAACTGGCCATCGCCACCTCGGAGATGCTGGGTCTGCCGCTGATCCGGTTGCAGTGCTACGAGGGGCTGGACGAGGCGAAAGCACTCTACGAGTGGAAGTACGGCAAGCAGCTCCTCTACACCCAGGTGCTGAAGGAAAAGCTGGGCGACCTGATGCAGGACGCCCAGACGCTGACCGAATCGATGGAGAAGCTGCATGGCTTCACCGACGTGTTCTTCAGCGAGGAGTTCCTGGAACCGCGCCCGTTGCTGAAGTCGCTGCAGGCCGAGAACGGGTCCGTCCTGTTGATCGACGAGATCGACAAGTCGGACTACGAGTTCGAGGCCTACCTGCTGGAACTGCTGTCGGCCTACCAGATCAGCGTGCCGGAAATCGGCGTGATCAAGGCGAAGGTGCCGCCGATTGTCTTTCTGACCTCCAACAACACGCGGGAGATGGGGGACGCGCTGAAGCGGCGTTGCCTGCATCTCTACATCCCCTTCCCCGACGAGCGGACGGAGCGCCGCATCGTTGCCGCACGCGTGCCGGAAGTGGCGGAGTCCCTGCGCAAGCAGATCGTGGCTTTCGTCCAGGGCCTGCGGGAAGAGGAACTGAAGAAGGTTCCCGCGATCAGCGAGACCATCGACTGGGCGCGCACGTTGCTGCTGCTCAACGTGTCGGAACTGGACACGGAGACGGTGCGAAAGACGATCAACGTGCTGCTGAAGTTCCAGGAGGACGTGGAGATGGTGGAACGGCAACTCTACAAGCTGGTCTCCGATGCGAAGAAGCACGCCTGACCCCGCGGGGTGATTGCAGGCTTGAACGGCAGGGGCGCGGTGTCACATCGCGCCCTTGCTGTTTTTACATCGTTGATATGTAATATCGGCTGGATCGATGCAGTCGGGGGAGCGAGCGGATGGCGGTGCCGGAGGTGGAAGGGTTCTTTGACCCGGATACATTCACGCTGACCTACATCGTTGCCGACCCGACAACGCGGGACGCGGTGATCATCGACCCCGTCATGCACTTCGACCCGGTCACGGGACACCTGGACCCGACCCCGGCCATGCCGGTGATGCACCGCGCGCGGACCCGGGGCCTGCGCGTGACGATGGTGCTTGAAACGCATCTGCATGCCGATCACGTCAGTGCCGCGCCCTGGGTCGGTGCCGCGATGCAGGCACCGATAGCCATCGGCGCGGATGTTTCACGCAGCCAGGAGATATTCGCCGACCTGTTCGATGCGGAGCCGGAATTTCCCGCCGACGGCTCGCAGTTCGACCACCTGTTCAGGGACGGTGAAACATTCCGCATCGGTGCGCTGGATGCGCTCGCCATGTCCACGCCGGGCCACACGCCGGGCTGCATGACCTACGTCATCGGGGACGCGGCATTCGTCGGCGACTGCCTGTTCATGCCCGATTTCGGCTCCGCCCGCTGCGATTTCCCCGGTGGCGACGCGCGGACGCTCTATCGCAGCGTCCGGCGCATCCTGGACCTGCCACCGGCGACCCGCCTGTTCACGGCGCACGACTATCAGCCCGACGGGCGCGAACTGCGTTTCGAATCCTCCGTCGCCGAACAGCGGGCCAGCAACCTGCACATGCGCGATGGCGTGGACGAGGAAGCTTTCGTGCAGATGCGCATGACCCGTGACGCCGGCCTGCCGATGCCCCGGCTGATGCTGCCCTCGGTACAACTCAACATGCGGGCGGGCAGCCTGCCGCCGCCTGCTGCCAACGGCCGCCGATACCTGCGCCTGCCGCTGGAGGTCACGCCGCCACCGGACGGGGCCATCTGAACGCCCCGTGGTTCGCGGTGCGACGTCAGAAGCTGCCGAGCACCGATCCAAGGATGATCACCACGGCGAGTGCGAGCAGCGGGAACAGCACCGCGACCATGAAGATGTCGAAATAGGCCTCCCGATGGGTCAGGCCGCAGATCGACAGCAACGTGACCACGGCACCGTTGTGGGGCAGGGCATCCAGCCCGCCGGTGGAGATCGATGTCACGCGGTGCAGCAGTTCCGGGCTGATACCGGCAGCGTTGCCCATCTGCAGGTAGGTCTCGCCCAGGGTCTTCAGCGCGATGCTCATCCCCCCCGAGGCCGAGCCGGTGATCCCGGCCAGCGCATTGACCGCGATGGCCAGCGAGACCAGCGGGTTCTCCGGGAACACCCCCAGGATCGCGCCCTGGATGTCGACGAAACCCGGCAGGGAGGCAATGACGGCACCGAAACCGACGAGTGAAGCCGTGTTGATGATCGGCAGCACGGCACTGTTGGCGCCCTCTGCTAGGGCCTGTTTCAGCGAAATGAACCGGTGCCGGTTGAGCAGGACCAGGATGCAGCACGCCAGGGTCAGTGCCGCGATGATGGACCAGATGCCCCCGACCGACGCGATCGTGGTCGCACCGTAGGACGCCGTGGCCAGGTAGTCGGTTGCCAGTCTCGGGATGACGAAGGTCACGATCACGTAGTTGCCCACCAGCACGGCCAGGATGGGCAGGAATCCGACCAGGGCCGACGGGTCTGCGCCGCGCCGGGCCTGTGGCGGAACCGGTGTCTCGCCTCCCGATGCAATCCCGGCGCCGGGTACCGGAGGGGCTTCGTAACCCTCCCCCGCGACCATCGCGCCCGCGGCGCGCCGGTGCAGCCAGTATCCCCCCAGGGCAAGCATCAGGGCACCTGCGATGACGCCCAGGCCGGGGGCGGCGAACAGGGTCGTGCCGAAGTAGGGCATGGGGATGGCATTCTGAATGGCCGGTGTCCCGGGCAGGGCAGTCATCGTGAAGGTGAAGGCGCCCAGCGCGATCGTGCCCGGTATCAGCCGTTTCGGGATCGCCCCGGCGCGGAACAGGGCGGCGGCGATCGGGTACACGGCAAAGGCGACCACGAACAATGACACGCCGCCATAGGTCAGGATCGCGCAGGCGAGCACGACGGAGAGAACGGCGTTTCGCGGCCCCAGAAGCCGACTGGCCCAATGGGCGATGGCGTCGGCACTGCCGGATGCTTCCATCAGCTTCCCGAACAGCGCGCCGAACAGGAAGATCGGAAAGAACAGGACGACAAAGCCGCCCAGCCCGGTCATGAATATCTGCGTATATGTTCCCAGCGGTGGTCCACCACTCAGGACGGCGGCCAGAATGGCCGAAAGCGGTGCCACCAGCAGGACGCTGTGGCCCCGGTACGACAGATAGATCAGCAGCAACAGCGACAGGCAGATGCCGAGAATACTCATGTCAGGCATTTCAGTGCTTCCGAAATTCGCTCGAGCGCCCTTGCGGGCCGATCCGGTGGTCTGGCGGTGCGATGCGACAGGGGTGTCACAGGGCAGGATGTTTCTGGCCCTCTGAGCATCGTTTCCGGACGTTAGGCGGTTTGCCGGACGGCGCGTTGATCTGCGTCAAGCCGGGGCTTCAGGTGCCGGATACCGGGTTGATCTCCACCACCAGCCCGCATTTCTGCGCCTCTGTCAGCAGGCTTGCCAGTTCGTCGATCTCCATCCGGCTGAACCGCTCCGACAATTCGCAGGCCAGGAAGCTGTCACGCTCCGTGATCCAGCGCAGGGCCGCGGCCTGGGCACTTGACCGCTCCACGTGCCCCCGATCGGTTTCGACCCGGACATTGCCCGATGATTTCATCATGGATGCCGCGGCGTTGCGCACGCGGTACTGGCGGGTCATGGCCGCTGGGGGCATGCGCAGCGGCGACTGCAGGCGATGGGCGCGCCGCCGTTGCTCCTCGCGGAACTGGGCTGCCAGGGACGGGTTCTGCAGGCCCTTGTACAGCGTCTCCGTCAGGTGCCGGACATGGGCGTCGTGCGCAGCGATGTCGTCATAGGCAGGCATCGTGCGCCGAAACTCGGGCAGGCTGTCGAGGGAGCCCATGACCCACGTGAGGAAATCGACCCCCGTGGCCTCCGTCAGGCCGAACGACAGGTGCAGGCTCGGGCCGTCGGATGCCAGGGCATCGTGATAGGTGCCCTTCGGAATGTAGAGCAGGTCGCCCGGCCTCAGCGTGACTTCCATCGCGAGCTTTCCGCGCGCCGCGTCGTGATGGGCCTGGTCGAAGCTGGCGTAGTTCTGGCCCGGTCGTTCCAGGGGGTGATCGAAACGCCCCTCGTAGACCCGGCGAAGGGGGCACCACGACCGAAGCGTTACAAGGAGGAGGCACCTGCCTATGGAGGTCTCCCCGATCTCGCGCTGTGACCGCTGGAAGTTCAGCAGGCGCTGG
>CAJYBQ010000225.1 GCA_913064755.1 uncultured Alphaproteobacteria bacterium | reverse complement strand
AGGCGGAAGGGTGCCGCGCGAACCCTGTGGCGCCATGCCCTGGGCGGATTGGAGGGGGTGACGCGGGTGTTTCTGGAGGTGGCGAGAGACAACCCCGGTGCCATAGCACTCTATGGTGACCTTGGATTCAGTGAAGTGGGCAGGCGACGTGGCTATTATCCACGACCCGGTGGAAAGGCCGTCGATGCGCGTGTGCTCGGAATTTCGCTACCGCTTCCTTGCCGCATAGGGGCCTGAGCACTATACCAATTCAAAACAAGGGCAGGCAGGGCATCATGGATTCCACACTGGCGCGAAAGTGCATCGAGAAGGGCATGCGGATGACGGATCAGCGCCGCGTGATCGCCCATGTGCTGTCAACGGCGGAGGATCACCCGGACGTGGAGCAGCTCTACGAGCGGTCCAGCGCCATCGACCCCCGCATCTCCATCGCCACGGTCTACCGCACGGTGCGGATGTTCGAGGAAGCGAACATCCTCGAGCGGCATGATTTCGGTGATGGACGCGCACGTTACGAGGAAGCGAACGATGATCACCATGACCACCTGATCGACGTGAATTCCGGTGAGGTGATCGAGTTCCAGAACGAGAAGATCGAGGAACTGCAGCGCGCCGTCGCCCGCGAACTCGGTTATGAACTGGTGGACCATCGGCTGGAACTGTTCGGCACGAAGATCAAGCACGACAAGGGAGCCGAGGACTGATGCGGACCGCCTATATCGCGGCAATCATCCTGTTCCTGATCCTTTTCACCCTGGTCATCATGCCGCCGCATCTGCTGGGCATCCTGTTCGGCTGGCGCATCTCCCGCGTGATCCCGCAACTCTGGCACCAGGTGGCGTTCCGCCTGCTGCGCCTGAAGATCCGCATCGAAGGCACGCCGGTCCGCAATGAAGGCGTGCTGTACGTCAGCAATCACGTGTCCTGGGTGGATATCGTGGTCATGGGCGCCACCCTGCCGGCAAGCTTCGTTGCCAAGCGGGAGGTCGGCACCTGGCCGGTGATCAAGTGGCTCGCCAACCTGCAGCGCACGGTCTACGTCAGTCGCGACCGCAAGACCGCGGACAAGGAACGCAAGGCAATGGAAGCGCGCCTGGCGAAAGGTGACAGCCTGATCCTGTTCCCGGAAGGCACGTCAGGCGACGGGCTGCGCATTCAGGAGTTTCGTTCCGCCTTCTTCTCGCTGGCGGACATGCATGTGAATGGTCACCCGGTGAAGGTGCAGCCGATTTCCCTCACCTATACCCGCGTCGACGGATTTCCCGTGACCCGACGTTCCATGCCGCAGGTCGCCTGGTACGGCGACATGGACCTGGCCCCGCACCTGAAGAACTATCTCTACGGTGGCCCCTACGAGGTGCGTCTGAAGTTTCATGAACCGGTGACCCTGGACGAGATGGGCAACCGCAAGCACATGGCGGCCTATTGTCGGGAGAAGATCATGGCCGGCAACTCCGAGGCTCTCAGCGCCTCCGCTGCTTGACTTGGGGTCCGCGCCTGATACACCTCCGGGCTTCTGGAGCAGGGGACCCTGTACGTGCGATGACCTGCCCGGGCCTTGGCCGGCAGACCGTGGCCGATGACCGGTTCCGGCCTCACCAACCGAAAGTATGCGCCAGCGTGACCAAACGACTTTTCATCAAGACCTATGGCTGCCAGATGAATGTCTACGACTCCGAGCGTATGGCGGACATCCTGGCGCCGCTGGGCTATGCGGAGACAACCAGTCCCGACGATGCGGACATGGTGATCCTGAACACCTGCCACATCCGCGAGAAGGCGGCCGAGAAGGTCTTCTCCGAACTCGGTCGCCTGCGGAAGCTGAAGGACCGGCGGAGGACGGACGGCGGTGACATGGTGATCGGCGTCGCCGGTTGCGTGGCGCAGGCGGAGGGTGAGGAGATCGCCCGACGTGCGCCCTACGTGGACATCGTCTTCGGCCCGCAGAGCTATCAGCACCTGCCGGAGATGGTCACCCGCGCGGCGCGGGCCGGTGGCCAGACCGTGCTGGAAACGGATTTCGACGTAGAGGACAAGTTCGACAGGCTGCCGGAAGTCGCGACGAAGAACGGCCCGGCGGCGTTCCTGACCATCCAGGAAGGCTGCGACAAGTTCTGCGCCTTCTGCGTGGTACCCTATACGCGCGGGGCCGAGTTCTCCCGCCCAGCGTCCGACATCCTGGCGGAAGCCCGGCGCCTGGTTGCCGCGGGATCCTGCGAGATCACGCTGCTGGGCCAGAACGTCAATGCCTGGCACGGCGCGGCGCCGGACGGTGGCGCGGAATGGGCACTGGGTCGCCTGATCCGCGAACTGGCGGAGATCGACGGCATTGCCCGCATCCGCTACACGACCTCCCATCCGCTGGAGATGACGGCGGACCTGATCGCGGCCCATGCGGAGGTGCCCGCCCTGATGCCCTACCTGCATCTGCCGGTACAGTCGGGGTCGGACCGCATCCTCGGCGCGATGAACCGCCGCCATGATCGGGAGACCTATTTCCGCATCGTGGACAAGCTGCGCGACGCCCGGCCCGACATCGCGCTTTCGTCCGACTTCATCGTCGGTTTTCCCGGGGAAACGGATCGGGATTTCGCGGACACGCTGAACCTCGTCACGCGGGTGACATACGCGCAGGCCTATTCCTTCAAGTACAGCCCGCGCCCCGGAACACCGGCGGCGGTGGAAACCGTCCAGGTGGAGGAAGCGGTGAAGGATGAGCGGTTGCAGTCCCTGCAGGCCCTGATCAACGCGCAGCAGGCGGCGTTCAACGCGGACATGGTCGGGCGCACCCTGCCGGTGCTGCTGGAACGCGCCGGTCGGCACGCCGGACAGCTTGTCGGGCGAAGCCCCTACATGCAGTCTGTCCACCTGGATGCGCCGGAGAGCTTGCGCAACCAGATCGTAGAGGTCACCATCGACCAGGGCCGCGCCAACAGCCTTTCCGGTCGGCTCACCACGGAACACGGCCCGGTGGCGAAACAAGATACGGGAACCAACGTTGCTCATGTTGCCTGAAGCGAAGGTCTGAAACGACTTTGACAACACCTGACAATGCGCGGACGTCCCAGGGCGGCCTGACGGTCGATTTCGAGGATAATCGCCTGCTCGGTGCCCTTTTCGGTGACCATGACAGCAACCTCGCACGCGTCGAACAGGAACTGGGCGTCAGCCTGACCTCGCGTGGCAATCGCCTGATCATCGGCGGGGACTCGGCATCTTGCGAGCGTGCGCGGAGTATCCTCCAGGCCCTCTATCAGCGTGTGGAGCGCGGGGAACCGGTCGGCCGTCGGGAAGTCGATGACGCCATCCGGCTGGGGCAGGATGGCACTGCCGCGGAAGGGGTGCTGATCCAGACGCGGAAACGCGCGATCAAGCCACGCTCCCCCAACCAGATCCATTACGCCCGGAACCTGATGGAGAAGGAGCTGGTGTTCGGCATCGGTCCTGCCGGTACGGGCAAGACCTACCTGGCCGTGGCGGCGGCGGTGAACATGATGCTGACCCACCAGGTCGACCGCATCGTGCTGTCCCGGCCGGCGGTCGAGGCGGGGGAGCGCCTGGGGTTCCTGCCCGGCGACATGCGCGACAAGGTCGATCCCTACCTGCGCCCGCTCTACGACGCGCTCTATGACATGCTGCCTGCCGAGCAGGTGGCCAAGAAGCTGGAAACCGGGGAGATCGAGGTCGCGCCGCTGGCCTTCATGCGCGGGCGGACGCTGGCCAATGCCTATGTCATCCTGGATGAAGCGCAGAACACGACGACGGTGCAGATGAAGATGCTGCTGACCCGGCTGGGCGAGAATTCACGCATGGCGATCACCGGTGACCTTTCACAGGTGGATCTGCCGCGTGGCACCAAGTCCGGCCTGCGCGAGGCCATGGAAGTGCTGCGTGACGTGGAGGGGATTGCCTTCACCTGGTTCGATGCCAAGGACGTCGTGCGGCATCCGCTTGTCACGCGGATCGTGCGCGCTTACGCGGGACATGAGCAGTCCGAATTGTTCGACGATGGCCGCCGGACCGAAAAGTGACTCCCGGAGACGCAGACAGCAACCAGGTCGATGCCCCGCGGATCGACGTCGTGATCGCCACCGAAGGCTGGCCGGACGATGCGGTCGAGACGGTGCAGCGCGCCGCGCGGGCCGTGCTCGCGGGTTTCGAGGACGCCGACGACATGGGGGATATCTCGGTCGCGCTGATGGATGATGCGTCCATTCGGCTGCTGAACCGTGATTACCGGAACAAGGACACGGCAACCAACGTGCTTTCGTTTCCGCTGGACGGGGATGCGGACCTGCTGCCGCCCGGCGAGACCGCGCCACTGGGCGATATCGCGGTGGCGCTGGAGACGGTGCAGCGGGAGGCGGTGACGGAGGAGAAGGCATTTTCCGATCACCTCTCCCATATGATAGTGCACGGGACCCTGCATCTGCTGGGGTACGATCACGAAATGGATGACGAAGCCGAGGAAATGGAGGCGCTGGAACGCGAGGTTCTGGCCACCATCGGCATCGCCGATCCTTACATGACATGACGGGAACGAGAAGGTAATGAGCGACTCTTCTTCCAGTATTCAGCCCCGCGAGAGCGGGGCCGACGACGAGAACGAGAATGACGGCAAGCGGGGGTCCTGGCTTGGTGGCCTGATCCGCAACCTGTCGGGCAGCAAGCCGGAAGAGAACGGCTGGCGGGAGAGCCTGGAGGAACTTCTGGAAGAGCATGAGATCGGCGATGCCGAGCTGGGCGTCGAAGAACGCAACATGCTCTCCAACATCGTGTCCCTCGGGGACAAGCGGATCGAGGACGTGATGGTTCCGCGCGCGGATATCGTCGCGCTGGAACTCGGCCTGCCGTTGCAGGACGTGGTGGAAAGCTATCTCGCCGCGCCGCATTCGCGCCTGCCGATCTATCGCGAGAACCTGGACGATATCGTCGGCATCCTGCACATCAAGGACCTGGTGCAGCTCTGGGGGCAATCGGGCGAGGTGGACATTCGCCCGATCCTGCGCGACCCGCTGGTGGTGCCACCGTCGAAGCCCGTCACGGACCTGCTGGTGGAAATGCGGGCGCAGCGTCGGCATTTCGCGATCGTCGTCGATGAATACGGCGGCGTGGACGGGCTGGTCACGATCGAGGACCTGATCGAGGAAGTGGTCGGCGACATCCGCGACGAGCATGACACCGATGAGGAACCGGTCTTCATCGAGCATGAGGACGGCAGTATCGAGGTCGATTCCCGCTTTGAACTGGAAGCATTCGAGGCCCGGGTCGGCTGCGACCTGCTGACCGATGCGGATGACGAGGAGATCGACACCCTGGGTGGCTTCATATTCGTCACCCTGGGGCGGGTGCCGAAGCGCGGCGAGGTGGTGCGCCACGACTGCGGCCTGGAGTTCGAGATCGCGGATGCCGACCCGCGGCGGATCAAGCTGTTGCGCGTGCGCCGCTTCTCCTCCTCCGGTTCCGATGAAGAAGGTCAGGATCGGAAGTCCTGATGCCTGCGTTGACCGCGCAGATCGCGCAGCGCGCCCGGATGACGGGCGGCTGGCGACGCCTGGTCGTTGCATTCCTGCTTGGCGCCCTGATGAGCCTCGGCTTCGCGCCGTTCCACCTGTTTCCCGTCTTCCTGGTCGGTTTCACCGGGATACTGCTGCTGTTGCGCGGCGTGGACAGCGGCCGCTCCGCCCTGGCCCTGGGCTGGTGGTTCGGCTGGGGGCATTTCATCGCCGGTCTCTACTGGATCGCTTCAGCCTTCCTGGTGGAGCCCGAGAAATTTGCCTGGATGGTGCCTTTCCCGCTGTTGGGACTCCCTGCGCTGCTGGCCGTCTTTCCGGCGCTGGCAGTCTGGCTGGCCTGGCGATTGAGCAGCCACGGCGCATTCAGGCTGGTGCTTCTGGCCGCGGCCTGGACCTTGCTGGAAGTCCTGCGAGGCACCCTGTTCACCGGTTTTCCCTGGAACCTGGTTGGTTACGGTTTCGGGTTTCTGGATGCCGCGATGCAGCCTGCCGCCTGGATCGGTGTCACCGGGCTCAGCTTTCTGCCCGTCCTGGTTGGTGGTGCTGCCGCCCTGCCCTGCGTCAGCCGTCGCCCCCGGAAGGCGTTTGCCGCCACCTT
>CAJYBQ010000224.1 GCA_913064755.1 uncultured Alphaproteobacteria bacterium | reverse complement strand
AAGCGGGCATCGCGGCAGGGCTGACGGCGGGGGGCGTTCCGGGTGAACTGACCGGGGGGGTCGGCACGACGGGGCTTGCCGACCACAATCTCTGGACTCTGATCGGGTCGAAGGGGGCGATCCGCCTGCGCGACTGGTCGACGGCGGAACGGCTGGACCTCAGGGGCAACTGGGTCGGCGATCCCGAGGCCCCGAGCCACGAGATCGCACGCCCGATGATCCTTGCCGGGCAGTTGACCAAGCTGGCCGCAATGACGCGCGGTGAACCCCACGACCTTGCCACCGTCGCGGAGGCGCTGGAGGTCCAGACCATCGTCGAAAGCATTCTCGCCAGGGGCTGAGCGCCCCCACCCGGAACGACACGCGGGCGTCTGACGCACCGGCGAGCGACAGGCAGTTGACAGGCCTCGCAACTTGATTGAACATTCGTTCAAATCAGATCGGGGAGGATTCCAGATGGCGAAATATGATCGGGTGATCAAGAACGGGATGATCGTGGACGGCACGCGCGTGCCACGATACCGCGGGGATATCGGCATTCGCGACGGGGTGATCGCGGAGATCGGTCACATCGAAGCTGCCGACGGGGCAGAGGTGATCGATGCGACCGGCCTGATCGTCGCGCCGGGCTTCATCGACCTGCATACCCATTACGACGCGCAATTGTTCTGGGACCCCTATTGCACCATTTCCGGCTGGCACGGCATCACGTCGGTGGTGATCGGGAACTGCGGTTTCGGCTTCGCACCTGTCCACCCGGAAGCGCGGGAGCGGGCAATGATGTCCATGACGCGGGTGGAAGCCATTCCGCTGCCGTCGATGGAGGCCGGGCTGCCCTGGGACTGGGTGACCTTCCCCGAATTCCTCGACAGCGTGGACCGCGCACCGAAATCGGTGAACATCCTGCCCTACGTCCCCATCGGGCCGCTGTTGATCTGGGTCCTGGGTTTCGAGGGGGCGAAGTCCGGCCGGATGCCGACCGACGCCCGCCGCGCCGACCTGCGCCGTCGTCGCCGAGAATCGGGCGACCGGTGCGGTTTGGGCTGGCCGTCCCCGCGGCTGCTGGCCACCGGGCCGTGCGCGGTAGAGCGCCGCGTCGACCGCACGCCGATGCCCAAGTACGTGATGCATGACGAGACCTGTCGTGTTCTGGCGCAAGTCCTGGGCGACCGGAACGAGGGTTTCATGCAGATGCTGCTGGTTTCCGGCGACAACGAGAAGGACCAGAAGTTCTACGAGGAGATGGCGGAGATTTCCGGCCGTCCGATGATCATGAATGTCGTCCAGGCCTTCGATCACCGCCCCGAGATCCATCGCCGCGTGCTGCGCTGGCTGCAGAGTTGTCGCGAACGCGGCATCCAGGTCGTGGGCCAGGGCCTGACCACCGACGCCGGTTTCACCTTCACCTTCGAGGACTGGAACCTGTTCGACGACGTCGAAGCCTGGTGCGAGGCCACGACCGGCACGCAGGAAGAGCGCAGGCAGAAGCTGGCCGATCCGGAACGGCGCAAGGCGCTGCGGGAAAACATGCCCCGCACGGCCACCGGCCCACTGGACCAGATCGTCATCGTCGGCCCGAAGCTGGACAAGAACAAGGAATGGCTGGACCACAGCCTCGCCCTCGCCGGGGAGAAGATGGGCAAGCATCCGGTCGATGTCATGCTCGACATGGCGGTGGAGGAGAACCTGGAGACGGAATTCTTCGCCGCCCCGCCCAATGGCCGGATCGACTACCTGAAGGAGATCGTGGACGACCCCTACGTGCTGTTCGGCGTTTCGGACGGTGGTGCCCATACCAAGTTCCTGACCGCCGGGCGCTATCCCACCGAGACGCTGATCAAGATCGTGCGGGACCACGCCATGATCAGCCTGGAGGAAGCGCATTGGCGCCTGTCTGCCCTGCCCGCCCAGCTGGCGGGTTTCGAGGGCCGCGGCGTGCTGCGCAAGGGCGCACCGGCGGATATCCTGGTCTATGACTACGAGAATCTTGAGGTGCTGCCAGCGGAGATCGTGCACGACCTGCCCGCCGGGGAATGGCGACGGGTGCAACGCGCGTCCGGATACCGCTATGTTCTGGTGAACGGTGAAGTGACGATCCGCGATGATGTGCCGACCAACGTCCACTCGGGACGGCTGTTGCGGTTCGGTACCGGCCTGCCGCAGGCTGAAGGGGCCATCGCGGCGGAGTGATCAGGGAGCGACAGCCACATGACGGTACAGGCCACCCGAACGGCAAGGCGACGCGATCAATCCACGTCCGCCGCCGCCGGGCGGGAGGCAGTGCTGAAGGCGGCACTGGAGGCTTTCTTCGCGCATGGATTCCACGACACCTCCATGCGCAAGATCGCCGACGGTGCAGGCACGGCCATCTCCCACGCCTATTACTACTTTCCGTCGAAGCTGGAGATCCTGCGCACGCTGATGATCGGCGTGACGACGGACCTGATCCACATCCTGGAAGCCGCCCGGGACGCGGCAGGCCCCGATCCGGTGCAGCGACTGGCCGCCCTGGTACGCAACCACGTGCGACTGCATACCGAACGCCAGGCCGAATCCTTTGTCGCCAATACTGAACTGCGCAGCCTGTCAGCGACAGAGCGGCAGGAGGTCGTGGACCTGCGTGATCACATCGCCACCCTGTTCAAGGACGTGGTCGACGACGGTCTGCGGCAGGGCTGTTTCACCACCACGCATCGCGACGAGGCCGTGCTGGCCATCGTCACCATGTGTACCGCCGTCGCCGGCTGGTACCGCAGCGGCGGCGCGAAGGCGCCGGAAGCGATCGCGGACGCCTATGTCACCCTCGCGCTTGGCATGCTGGGATACCATGGTCCGTCACCGGTCACCGATCAGGCGACGCCGCAGGCGCGTTGACAGCGCATCCATCGCGATGACCAGCAGGATCGTCAGCAGGATGATGTAGAACGTGTTTTCCCAGTCGCGCGAGGTGCGAATGGTCTCCACCAGCATCAGGCCGATGCCGCCTGCCCCCAGTGCACCGTTCACCGTGGCGGAACGGGTGTTGGATTCCAGGTAATAGAACCCCTGCGAGATGAAGATCGGCAGGATCTGCGGGATCACACCGAACCTGTAGGTCTGCAGCCGCGATGCGCCGGTCGCGTTCACCCCCTCCACCTGCTTCCTGTCGGTGTTCTCCAGCGCCTCGGAAAACAGCTTCCCCAGCGTGCCGGTATCGGTGAAGGCGATGGCAAGGGCCCCGGTCAGCGGCCCCAGGCCGAATGCGCGGATGAAGATCAGCGACCAGATCAGCATGTCGATGCCGCGCAGGAAATCGAACAGGCGCCGCACGAGGAACCGCAAGGTACCCGACGGGGCGAAGTTGCGTGCCGCAAGGAACGCCAGCGGCAGGGCGACGAACGCTGCCGTGACCGTGCCGAGCACGGCCATCAGAAGGGTTTCCAGCAGCGCCACGAAGACGTTGCCGTGCTGCCAGTCCGGGTTCTCCCAGAAGGTGCGGAAGATCAGCCGCCAGTTGGCCGTCTCCGGCTGCAACCGCGGTTCATCGAAGGCGAGGTCCAGCAGTTCACCGAAGGAATAGGCCTGCAGGGGGGAATTGAAGGGGAAGAAGAAGTTCTCCCACCCGAGGAAATAGCGATGCACCTCGATCTTCGCCCGCGACACCTGCACCCGGCGGCGCAGGTCGGGCCGTGCATCGAACTTCGCGTCGGTGGCACGCAGCCAGTCCGGCGGCACCCCCGGTGGCAGGTCGGTGATGACCCGTCCATCCTGCACCGCGATGCGGATGGTGCCGTAGTCCGGCACCACGAAGACAACCGACGAGGGCAGGACCTTTGCCACGTAGCCGTCGTCCAGATCGACGGTCAGCACATCGCCGTCGACGGTCACCCAGTCCGGCGGCGTGGTGTAGGTGGCAGTCCGCTCCCCCTCCACCGCGATCACGGTCGTGCCGCGACGCAGCATGCGGGTGACATGGACCTTGTGCGCGACGGCGTCGGTGGCCAGCAGGGCCGCGCGTTCCGGCCTGGCACTGTCGATCAGGCCCGGCACGTCAAAGGCGAACCAGGCATAGGCCAGGTAGGCAACGACTACCGCCAGCAAGGCGAAACCGGCATGTGATCGGCGGCGCAGGGACCTGGCAATGCTGTCGCGATCCGGGTTCGCCGGCATGCCGGGCGCATGCAACTCCATGCTGCTCATGCCATGGCCTCCGTCCTGGCGACCTGCTGGCACATCCAGGACGACAGCTGGTCGATCAGGAAGATGGACAGGACAAGCAGCACGAACAGGGCCGCCGTCTCGTCGCCGGACCCCTGCCCCCAGCCAATGGTACGCCGCAATTCCGTCCCGATACCCCCGGCGCCGACAAAGCCCAGGATGGCGGAGGCGCGGACATTGATCTCGAAGCGGAGCATGAAATAGCTGAGGTAATTGGGCAGCACCTGCGGCAGCACGCCGAACCGCATGCGCTGCAGCCAGCTTGCCCCGCAGGCCCCCAGCCCCTCGACGGCGCGGGTATCGATGTTCTCGTTCACCTCGGAAAACTGCTTGCCCAGCGCGCCTGCTGTGTGGAACGCCACCGCGATCATCGCGGGCACCGGGCTGCTGCCGAGCACGTAGATCAGGAACAGCGCGACGATCAGTTCCGGAAACGCACGCATCACGTCCATGAGACGACGTGAGACCGGCACCAGCGGTGGCCAGATGTTCAGGTTGCGCGCCCCCAGAAAGGCGAAGACCATCGCCCCCAGTCCACCAAGTATCGTCGCCACGGCAGCGATGTTCAGCGTCTCGATCAAGGCGGGCAGGAAGCGGAGCAGCAGGCCGGGAAAATCGGCGCCGGCCGCCCATGCCTCGGCGACGATCTCGCCCGGATAGTCGAAGAACTTCTCCAGCCCCTTCAGGAAACTGCCGGAGTTCATGTCGTTGGCCTGGTCGTAGCCACCAACCATGATGGCGAGCAGGAACACCAGGATGCCAGCGGTATAGAGCTGGCGCCGCCGCTTCAGCAGCAGGATGTCGTCTCTCAGTCTGTCGGCTGCGGTCATGCGGTCTCGCCCCGGGTCAACGGATGAACGCCGCGACAGCCGCGGCGGCAGGCACACGAACGGACGGCCCGGATACCCCGGACCGCCCGCTCTTCACGACGCGGTGTCGATCACATCGACTTGCGCCTGCGCGCTTCGATGATGACCTCGTAATCGGCATGGCTGATCGGGGCGATGGCCTTGATCTCGCCCGCCATGAAGCCATAGGCGCATTCGGCATCCAGCGACGGCAGGCTGGCCAGCATTGCGACCATCTTGACCTTCACGTCCGCAGGCAGGTCCTTGCGCAGGACGATCGGGCCTTCCGGGATGACCTTCGAGCGCCAGATCTCCACCAGCTGGGTCATGTCGACCAGCCCGGCATCCGCGGCCTTGCGGAAGGCGCCGCTGTTGTAGCCGTCTTCCCAGTTGCCCAGGCCGTCGGCCCAGCTGACCCCTGCATCGATGTCGCCGTTCTGCACCGCCACGATCGTCTGCTCGTGACCACCGGTGAAGATCACCTCACCGAAATGCACACCGGATTCCATCGTGTAGCCCGCCGCCGGGATCTCGATGGACGGGATCAGATAGCCGGAGGTGGAATTCGGGTCGCCGAAGCCGAACTTCCGGCCCTTCATGCCTTCCAGGTCGGTGATGCCGCTGTCGACGCGGGCGAAGCCGATGGAGTGATAACCGAAGGAACCGTCGGCGTTGATCTTGGTCAGCACGGGTTCGACCGCGTCCGGGTTGGACAGGTAGACCTTGGCGTAGGCGGACGGGCCCAGCCAGGCCATGTCCAGGTTGCCACCCAGCAGCCCTTCGATGACACCATTGTAGTCGGCGGGGGCATACATCTTCGTCGGCACACCCAGCAGGGCCTCCGTCTTCTCGACCAGGCAGCCATTGCTGCGCAGGCGGTCGGTGGCATTCTCGCCACCCAGGATGCCGATACGGAATTCGCTGATGCCCGCATCCGGGGAATCGGCAATAGCCGCGCTCGACAGCATGACAGCGGCCGTGGCCAGGGTCGCGATACGGTTGAGTTTCATCCTCTTCCCCCTCCAGCGCTTTGACGTTGGGCTGGTGGGGGTAGTGGGGTTGCTCGGGTTCGGCGGATTCGGGGCGTTGCCCCCGCCGG
>CAJYBQ010000223.1 GCA_913064755.1 uncultured Alphaproteobacteria bacterium | reverse complement strand
CGGGACGCGCTCCCGCCCACGTCCGGACCACCGCCATCATGACCCGGAACGACGGCGGGGCCATCGGCGTACGCGTCGTCGACCGCAATCGGCAGGTATCCTTCGTTCCCGTCAGCATCATTGCCGACAGCACCGACGGCATCTGGGTCAGCGGATTGCCCGAACAGGCACAGATCATCACCGTCGGTCAGGAATTCGTGCGCGAAGGCCAGATCGTCGAAGTGGCCCTGGCCGAATAGACAGTCATGTGGAGTAGACAGTCATGATGAGCGCTCTCATCGACGCCGCGATCAGTCGGTCCCGCACCGTCATTGCGACCCTGGTCCTGATCCTGCTTGCGGGCGCGGCTGCCTACAACGCCATCCCGAAGGAATCCGATCCGGATATCAACATCCCGATCATCTATGTCTCCATGACGCATGACGGCATCTCGCCGGAGGACGCGGCCCGCCTGCTTGTCCGCCCGATGGAGCAGGAACTGCAGGGCATCGACGGCGTGAAGGAGATGCGCTCCATCGCTGCCGACGGCTTCGGCTCGGTGGTGCTGGAATTCGATGCCGGGTTCGACGCCGACACGGCCCTGACCGACGTGCGGGAAAAGGTCGATACCGCCAAGTCCGAACTGCCCGAAGACACCGACGAGCCGAAGGTCGAGGAGGTGAATTTCAGCCTGTTCCCGGTCATCGTCGTCACCCTTTCCGGCGATGTTCCGGAGCGCGCGCTCTACCGCGTTGCGCGGGAGCTGAAGGACGATATCGAGGGCATCACCACGGTTCTGGGCGTCGACATGGCCGGCGACCGCGAGGAACTGCTGGAAGTCGTGCTGGACCCCGCCAAGCTGGAAAGCTACCAGATCGACCAGGCGCAGTTGATCCAGACGATGACCCTGAACAACCGCCTGGTTGCCGCCGGTGCCATGGACACGGGCGAAGGCCGCTTCGCCATCAAGGTCCCGGCCCTGTTCAAGACCGCACAGGATGTGCTCAGCCTGCCGATCAAGACCGATGGCGATGCCGTGGTCACCCTGGCCGATGTCACCACCGTGCGCAGGACGTTCAAGGACGCGGAGAACTATGCCCGCCTGAACGGCCGCACCGCCGTCGCGCTGGAGGTGAAGAAGCGGCTGGGGGCGAACATCATCGACACGATCGACAATGTCCGCACCCTGGTCACGGCCCAGGCCGAGCGCTGGCCTGCCGGCATCGAGGTATCGTTCAGCCAGGACAAGTCGAACGACATTCGCACCATGCTGCAGGACCTGCAGAACAACGTCATCAGCGCCATCCTGCTGGTGATGATCGTGGTGGTTGCCGCCCTTGGCCTGCGCAGCGCATTGCTGGTCGGCGTGGCAATTCCCGGATCGTTCCTGATCGGTATCCTCTACCTCTTCCTGTTCGGCTTCACGATCAACATCGTCGTCCTGTTCGCGCTGATCCTCGCCGTCGGCATGCTGGTCGACGGCGCCATCGTGGTAACGGAATTCGCGGACCGGAAGATGGCGGAGGGCGAACCCAAGAAGGTCGCCTATGCAATGGCCGCCAAGCGCATGGCCTGGCCGATCATTGCCTCCACAGCCACGACGCTCGCCGCCTTCATGCCGCTGCTGTTCTGGCCCGGCGTGGTGGGTGAGTTCATGCAGTTCCTGCCGCTGACCCTGATCACCACGCTTTCCGGGTCGCTGCTGATGGCGCTGATCTTCATCCCGACACTGGGATCCATCTTCGGCAAGACCACTGCCGGGGCCAACAGTGCGCTGGCGGCTGCCGAGAACGGCCCCATCAGTTCCATCCCCGGATTCACCGGCGTCTATGCGCGTTTCCTGAACGGCGTCATGAGACGTCCGGTCATGGCGCCGATCGCCATCATGATGATTGCCATCATCAGCCTGGTCGGCGTCAACATGGCCTACGGCGTGTTCGGCAAGGGCGTTGAATTCTTCCCCGAAGTCGAACCGGAACGGGCGCTGGTCTATGTGCACGCCCGGGGCAACCTCTCGGTGAAGGAACAGGATATCCTGGTGCGGGAAGTCGAGAAGCGCGTGCTGGAATTCGACGACTTCTCCACGGTCTATACCCGGTCCGGCAACCGTGCCCAGGACGGCAATGACATCTCGGAAGATGTCATCGGCATCATCACGCTGGAACTCAAGGACTGGCTGGAGCGCCGTCCCGCCGATGTGGTCCTGCCCAAGATTCGCGAGGCCACCGCCGACCTGGCCGGGATCGAGGTCGAGACACGCAAGGAAGAGAACGGCCCCCCCACCGGCAAGGACGTCCAGATCCAGATGACGTCGCTGTTCGCGGAAAAGCTGCCGGCGGTCGCCCAGAAGATCCGCGAGCACCTGGAACAGCAGGTCGATGGCCTGCGTGATATCGAGGACACGCGATCCCTGCCCGGCATCCAGTGGGAACTGCAGGTCGACCGCGCCCAGGCCGGGCGCTTCGGCACCGACGTTGCAGCCATCGGTGCCATGATCCAGTTCGTCACCAATGGCGTGAAGGTCGATGATTATCGTCCCGACGACACGGACGAGGAAGTGGATATCCGTGTTCGCTTCCCCGAGGAATACCGCACACTGGATCAGCTGGACGACCTGCGCATCAACACGCCGAACGGGCTGGTGCCGCTGTCGAACTTCGTCACCCGCACCGCCCAGCCCAAGGTCGGCAAGATCGAACGGGTGGACGGCAACTACAAGCTTGTGGTCCGCGCCAACGTGAAGGAAGGCGTGCTGGTCGACGACAAGGTGAAGGAGATCAAGGCCTGGCTGGCGGAACAGACCTTCGACAAGGATGTCGAGATCGCCTTCAAGGGCCAGGACGAGGAGCAGGCCGCGGCCGAGGCGTTCCTGATGAATGCCTTCGTCATCGCGCTGTTCGTCATGGGCATCATCCTGGTCACCCAGTTCAACAGCTTCTACCAGGCATTCCTGATCCTGACGGCGGTGATCATGTCCACGATCGGTGTCATGATCGGGTTGCTGGTGATGGGTCAGCCGTTCGGCATCGTCATGACAGGCGTCGGCGTCATCTCGCTGGCCGGGATCGTGGTGAACAACAACATCGTGCTGATCGATACCTATGCCTACCTGGCGCGCCAGGGCATGGACCCGCTGGAAGCCATTGTCCGGACCGGCGCCCAGCGCCTGCGCCCGGTGCTGCTGACGACCGTCACGACCATCTGCGGGCTGATGCCCATGGTGTTCCAGGCCAATATCGACTTCTTCAGCCGCGAGATCACGATGGGTGCGCCGTCAACGCAATGGTGGGTGCAACTGGCCAGTGCCGTCGCCTTCGGTCTCGGCTTCGCGACCCTGCTCACCCTGATCGTCACCCCTGCGATGCTGGCACTCGGTGTCGCAACCGGTCGCGCCATGCCGTGGAACCGACGCAAGCGGAAGGCGGAGGCCGAACAGGCGGAGAAGCAGGAACTCCAGGCTGGAAATACCTACGGTGATGGTGTCGTCCCCGCCGAATAGCCGACGGGTCCCGGCCCGGGGGGCGGTTCATCGATGGATGGATGCACTCCGGGCCGTCGTCAAGACGATCACGTCAAGTGACGAGGTCACCAGCGGACCCGAGAGACGTGCCCGCGGGGATCGGGCGACCGTTGAGCATGTCGGCGGCTTCAACCGGTCCCTTGCCCGCGCGCTGCAGCCGGGTCAGGCGCAATTGCCCCTGCCCGCACTGAATGCCCAGCGCGGCGTCAACGGTGGTGCCCGGCGCAACACCGGCATCGTGACCGTCCAGCAGATGCGCCGCATGTACCTTGACCCGCTGCCCGTCGAGTTCGAACCAGGCCCCGGGGAACGGGGTCAGGGCGCGGACCAGTCGCTCGATATCCACGGCATCCCGGGTCCAATCGATGCGGGCCTCTGCCTTGTCGATCTTGGCGGCCTAGGTCACGCCCTCGGCTGGCTGAGGTGTCTCCGTCAACGCCCCCGCCGCAATGCCGTCCACAGCCGTGACGATCAGGCTGGCTCCCATGTCCGCCAGCCGGTCGTGCAGGGTCACCGTGGTGTCGCCCGCGCCGATGGCGGTGGAGGCTGTCATCAGCATCGGGCCGGTGTCCAGGCCGGCTTCCATCCGCATGATGGTGATGCCGCTCTGGCTGTCACCTGCCATGATGGCGCGATGGATCGGCGCCGCGCCGCGCCAGCGGGGCAGCAGGGACGCATGGATGTTGAAACAGCCGAGCCGTGTCGCGTCCAGCACCGCCTGCGGCAGGATCAGCCCGTAGGCCGCCACCACCGCCAGGTCGGCGTTCAGGGCGGCAAAGGCGTCACGGTCCGCAGTGTCGCGGAAGTTCAGGGGCGATCTGACCGGCAGCCCGAGCTCCTCAGCGGCCTGCTGCACGGGGCTGGGACGGGGCTTCTTGCCCCGACCGGCGGCGCGTGCCGGCTGGCAATAGACACAGACGATCTCGTGTCCCGCTGCATGCAGTGATCGCAGGGGTGCCACGGCAAAGTCCGGCGTCCCCATGAAGATGATGCGCTGGGGAGCGGCAGACCGGTTGCCCATTCAGCCGGTGGCCTGCAACTTCTTCGCCTTCTTGAGGCGGCGCAGGATCATGTTGCGCTTCAGCGCCGAGATGTGATCGACGAACAACACGCCGTCGAAATGGTCCATCTCGTGCTGGATGCAGGTCGAAAGCAGGCCCTCGGCCTGCAGTTCCTGCTCTGCACCGAACTGGTCACGGTACCTGACGCGGATGACGGCCGGTCGCTCGACCTCCGCGTATTGTTCCGGCAGCGAAAGGCAGCCTTCTTCATAGGACCGCAGGTCTTCCGACGACTCCACGATCTCCGGGTTTACCAGGTAGAGCGGTTCCGCCGCCGCGCCGTCCTCGGCACAGTCGACCACCATCGCCCGTTTCGCGACACCTACCTGGATCGCGGACAGACCGACACCCGGCGCGTCGTACATCGTGGCCAGCATGTCATCCATGAACGCGCGCAGTTCGTCATCGAACTGCTCGACCGGTTCGGAGCGGATCTTCAACCGGGGATCCGGCGCGGTGATGATTGGAAGGATTGCCATGGCTCTGCGCATCTGGTGAACGGGTTGTGCACGACGTAGTCACGCCCGCCAATCACGTCAAGTGTGACCCGGGGTCAAGGCGGGCGCAGCGGACCAATGGGCCGACAGGAGTCTCAGAACCGTCCGGCCTGGTAGTCCTGAAACGCCTGCATGATCTCCTCGCGCGTGTTCATGACGAAGGGACCGTAACGGGCAACCTGTTCGCGAATGGGCTGACCCGCGATGACGAGGAACCGCGCACCGGACTCACCGGCTGCCGAGGCTGCCAGCCGATCACCATCGCTCAGCAATGCCATCTCCCCGGTCTGCACCCGTGTCTCCGCCAGCGTCACCGTACCGTCGTAGACATAGATGAAGGCGTTGTGCGCCGTCGGCAGGGCCTCGTCCAGCGTCCGTCCCGCCTCCAGGTGCACATCCCAGTAGATCGGGTTCACGGCGATGTCGCGCACCGCCCCCGTCTGACCGGCCAGGTCACCGGCGACCAGGCGAACGCGCACGCCGTCGGCCAGGTCGATCTCGGGGATGTCCTCGGGTTCGATGTCCTGGTACCGGGGCGCACGCATCTTCTCTGCCGCCGGCAGGTTGACCCAGAGCTGAAATCCCCACATCAGGCCGTCTTCCTGTTCCGGCATCTCCGAATGGACGATGCCACGGCCTGCCGTCATCCACTGGGCACCGCCCGGCTTCAGCAGGCCGGAATTGCCCTGGTTGTCCTTGTGGCCCATGCGACCGGCCAGCATGTAGGTCACCGTCTCGAAGCCGCGATGCGGATGATCCGGGAAGCCCGCGATGTAATCCCCCGCATCGTCGGAGCGGAACTCGTCCAGCAGCAGGAACGGGTCGAAGAGTTGCAGTTCCGGCCCACCGAGACTGCGCTTCAGGCGCACCCCCGCGCCATCCTGGGCATCAACACCGGGGATGATACGGCAACCTTGCGGGCCGTGCCGACCTGCCCGGTCGCGATGGTATCCGTCGCATTGTCGAGAACCGTTTCCATGGTCATGGCTCCTGTTCCTTGTGGTGAATCCTTGATGCAGCGGAGATGGCGTTGCCCGCAACCACAATCAATCGACCGATTGGAAACGCTCAGTTTCCCCATGCTTTACC
>CAJYBQ010000222.1 GCA_913064755.1 uncultured Alphaproteobacteria bacterium | reverse complement strand
GGGGGGGCGCGGGGGGCGGGCGGGGGCCGGCGTGAGCGGCGATCGGGCCGGAGGCCCGGGCCGAGGCGCCGTCCGGGCCGCGGGCCTTCGCGGCCATCGCCAACGCGGCGAAACCCATCCTGATCGAGGACCCGGTTGTCGGCGATCGCCTGGCGCTGGTTCCGGTCATGGAAGCCGGCCTGGGCATTCACCCGGCCCGGCGCTACGTGCTGTTCGACATGCCGCCGACGCAGCAGGGAATTGCCGTCCGCTTCAACGCGCAGGCACTGAAGATCGTCGTGGATGACCAGGGCCTGTCGATCGGTGGCCAGAAGACCCTGTTCCTGGCCTCGGAGAGCAATGGACCCGTGTCACGGGATGCGGGTGGTCCGCCGGGCATCACCGGCGGGGCCGGTGGGGATGGCCCGACCAGCGTGTTCGACCTGTCCGCCTGGCAGGAAGACGTGGACGTCGATGAAAGACGCCAGGACCCGTTGTACCGGATCGCGGTCGCCACGCCGGCGGCCCGCAACGGCGAGCGGCTTGCACTGGCGCGCTTCCTCGTCGGGCATCGCCTCGCGCAGGAGGCGCTGGGCGTCATGGACCGGATCGAGGCGGAGGACAAGTATGCGGACACGGACCCGTCTTACCGTGCGCTGCGCGGTGTCGCCCGGCTGTTTGCCAGGAAGTACGGGGAGGCCGCGGGCGACCTGAGGCACCCGAAGCTGTCGGCCGCGCAGGATGTTGCCCTGTTCCGTGGTCTCCTTGCCGTGAAGCGGCGCGAGTACCAGGAAGCACGTCGCGAGTTCCTGGCCGGCCTGCCGATGCTTTCGAAGATGCCCGTGGAGATGCAGCCCGACCTGCGGCTGGCGTTCGCCGAGACCGCCCTGGCACAGAATGATCCGAAGATGGCGGGGGAACAGGTCTCCGCCCTGTTGCGGCATACGGGAACCGCGTCGCGGCGGGAGGAGGCAAAGCTGATGGCCGCCCGCATTCACGCGATGACCGGTGACACGGAAGACGCCGCGGCACTGTTCGCGGAACTGTCGGAAAGCCCGTACCGTCCCGTCAGGGCGCAGGCGATCTATGCCGAGACGAACCTGTTGCTGGACGAGAAACGGATCGAGACCGAAGAGGCTATAGAGCGGCTGGAACGGCTGCGGTTCGCCTGGCGCGGCGACCTGTTCGAGTTCGAGCTGATGCAGCGTCTCGCCGGTCTCTACATAGACGCGGGGATGTACCGCAAGGGCATGATGTCCATGCGCCAGACCGTGGAACGGTTCCCCGACATGCCGGAAGCACAAGCGCTGGCCGGAGAGATGAAGGAAGTCTTCGCGGGGCTCTTCGAAGAGGGAGAGGCCAGCGAACTGTCACCCGTGACGGCCATGGCACTGTATTACGAGTTTCGGGAACTGACCCCTGACGGGGCGCGGGGGGATCGCATGATCCGGCGCCTGGCCGACCGCCTGGCCGCGGTCGAACTGCTGGGCGAGGCCGCGAAACTGCTGGAGCACCAGGTCCTGCATCGCCTGAAGGGGGAGGAGAAGGCCCGTGTCGGTACGCGGCTGGCGGTTCTGAACCTGCTGGACGGGCGGCCCGACGATGCCATCACGGCGCTGCGCAATACCCGTACCCTGTCGATGCATGAAGACCTGCAGCGGGAAAGGCTGCTGCTTGAATCCCGCGCGCTGACCGAGGTCGGGAAATACGACCGGGCGCTGTTGCTGATCTCCGGGTTGCAGGGCGACGATGTCGGCGATGTCCGGACCGAGATCCTCTGGCGTGCCCGCAAGTGGGACCGCGCCGCCGTATCGCTGGCACCGAAGCTGGTGGCGCTGCGGGAGAACG
The DNA here is from genome assembly GCA_913064755.1 of uncultured Alphaproteobacteria bacterium. GTDB lineage: Bacteria > Pseudomonadota > Alphaproteobacteria > Minwuiales > Minwuiaceae > Minwuia. The sequence continues at coordinate 4,346 of CAJYBQ010000222.1, read as the reverse complement.
CGCAGCCGCTGGCGCAGGACGCCCGTCGAGACATCCTCCGTTTCGCCATCGCAAGTTCCCTTGCCGGGGACCGGACCGCGCTCGTCGAGTTGCGCCGCGCTTTCGAGGAACGCATGAAGGGACAGCCGGAATGGCCCGCGTTCGAGGTCGTGACGGCTGAAGACCGTCGCGACAGCGCCGAGTTTCGGAACCTGGCCGCCGAAATCGCCCAGGTTGATCATTTCGAGGCATTCATGAGTTCATATCGTGACAGATTACGCGACCGCCCGCTGAGCGCAATCAACTGACGCGGGTTCCCGTCGGGGGGTGTGCGCGGCGCACCCGACCGGATTTCCGCCGCTATCCGGCATCATCACAAGATGTTCATCACGTTTTCCAACGTGTTATGAAGCTGACTGGCCGTGCGCGAAATTTCTGGCACACGGGTTGCTTGTACACAGGTCAGTACATCGGAATTTCCTATTATCTGGTATGGTGGCGACGGTTCGACCACAAGATGCAGGGTTTGATCGTCGGCGGGCTGCAATATGCAAACGCTGTGTCGTTCTGACCTGCTGCCAGATATCAGGATGATCCGATAAGGTTCTGAAAGAATTGTGATTTCGGCAATATGATCGTAATTTGTGATTCGTTTGGAACCCGCAACGGAACAGGACTGGCGGGCAGGCACTATGGCAAGCGTGAGTTATTTGCAGCAGGCACACTCGATGGATGACTCATCAGAGCTGCCGCCATTCATGGCGCAGTCCCAGAATGACCAGTCCCTGATCAGCTTCCGTCACGTGTTCGGTGTGCTGTGGCGCCGGAAATTCATCATCCTCGCCATCATGCTGATCATGACCGCCATCGCCTATTACTGGGTGAAGACGCGGATCCCGCTCTACGTGGCCACCGCGGAAGTCGAGATCGGCATCCAGGACCAGCGGGTCGTGAACATCCAGGATGTCCTGCAGCAGGGGCAGCAGGATTTCTATTTCAACGAGACCCAGGCAGCGATCATCTCCTCGACCTTTGCCGCGGAAGCGGTGGCGGAGAAACTGGACCTGTTCAACAACCCCGAGGATCTGTGGTGGGGCGACCAGGACCAGGCTTCGCTGTTCGGTGGCATCAAGGCCGCGATCAAGAGCGTGCTGCCGGATTCGGTCGTCGAAGGGGTGCGCGGCGCGCTGAACACCCTGCGCGGCGGCACCCAGGACGGCCCGCAACAGACCATGCTCGATACCATGACCGACGAGCAGAAGGCCGAGTTCGAACGGCAGGCCATCCTGAAGGGACTGCTCGGCAATCTCGGCGTTGATCCGTCCGAGCGGGCGCGGACCATTTCCATCAGTTTCGTTTCCGACAAGCCGGCCTTTGCCCGCAAGGTCGCGAACGCCTTCGCCAGTGTCTATGTCGACTCGACCCGGACCGAGAAGAGCGACGCGACATCCAACGCGTCGTCGTTCCTGGGTGGCGAGGCGGAGCGGCTGAAGTCGGCCTATCTCGCGTCGGAGCAGGCACTGGAACAGTTCCGCCGCGACAATGGTGTCGTCGACTATCGCAATCAGACCACCTTGCTGCAGCAGCAACTGGCCGAACTGAACCGCCAGCGCGTCGACGCGCGGGAGCAGGAGGCAGAGGCCGTTGCCCGCGTGGCCCAGGTGAAGCGCCTGTTGAGCGAAGGTGCGGATGGCATCGAGAGCGTCACGGCGGTGCTGGATTCCACCCTGATCGTGCGCCTGCGTGAACAGGAAGCCGAGGTCCTGCGCGAAATCGCCGAACTGCGTACCCAGTTACGGGAGCAGCATCCGCGCCTGCAGTTGAAGCGGGCCGAACTGCAGGACCTGCAGAGCGCCATTCGCTCCGAGATCACCAAGATCGTGGTGGCACTGGACAACAAGCTGGAACTGTCGCGGATCAAGACCGAGAACCTGGACACGGAGATCGAGTCACTGGCCTACCAGGTGGCGGAACAGACGGATTCGGAAGTCACCCTGCGGTCGCTGGAATCCGAGCGCAATGCCGCCAAGCAGCTCTATGACACCATCCTCAGCCGCTTCAAGGAAGTCGACCTGCAGGAGCGCAGCCCCCAGCAGGCCAGCGCCCGCATCATCAACAGCGCCAACACGCCGCTGGAGCCGAGCTTTCCCCGCCGCAGCCTGACGATCGCCGCTGCCCTGGTCGGGTCCTTCATCCTGGGTGTGCTGGTGGTCTTCCTGATCGAATACATGGATACCGGTTTCCGCTCCCTGCAGCAGTTGCAGCAGCTGGCCTATGTCCCGGCGCTCGGCCTGGTGCCGCGCCTGTCCATCCTGGACGGTCGTCGCTCGACCCCGGAAGACTTCGTGATCGATGAACCGAATTCGCTCTATTCGGAGGCGATACGAACGATCAGGACGTCTTTGCTGCTGTCCAGTGTCGATCAACGCCCCCGGTCGGTCATGTTCACCTCGTCCGTCCCCGCCGAGGGCAAGACATCCACCGCCGTCTCCGTCGCCCGTGCCTCGGCCAAGGCCGGGCAGCGCACGATCCTGATCGATTGCGACCTGCGCAAGCCGTCGGTCAATGAATCGCTGGGCGTGCCGAACGGCAAGGGTGTCGCCGAGATCCTGACCGGCGCGATCGAGATCGACGACGCCGTCGAGATCGACCTGAAATCGGGCCTGCATTACATCACTGCCGGCGCCAAGGTGCCGAACCCGCCGGATGCGCTGGGTTCCAACGCCATGCGCCAGCTGATCGAGGATCTGACCCGGCGCTATGACCTGGTCATCCTGGACACGCCGCCGGTGCTGCCGGTGTCCGACGCGCTGGTGCTGCTGCGCCACGTGGACAAGTCGGTGTTCCTGGTGCGTTGGGGTTCGACCCGGCGGGAAGCGGTCCTGGCGGGCATCCGCCAGGTGCAGGAAGCCAATGGCGACCTCGCCGGCGTGGTGATGACACGGGTCGATATCCGGCGTCATCAGAAGTACAACTACAGTGACTCCTATTACTATTACCGGGGTTACGGAAAGTATTATGGGACGTAATCGCCGGAGACGGTGGAGCGGCGTACATCTGGGATCATCCGCCGGCGGGCTAGCCATCATGGCCGCCGGTATCCTGATTCTGGTGCTGAGTGGTCCACGCCTGATCGGTGCCGTCAATGCCACGGCCGGCGAGCCGGCGATCGAGAAACTGCGCCGTGGTGAACAGATCGGCGAACCGGCGATAGAGCGTGCACGCAAGGCGTTCGTGACCGCAGAGAAATCCATTCCCCGCGATTACCAGTCGCCCCGCGACCTTGCCCTGATCGAACTGGTTGCCGCGTCCGCCGCGCCCATCGGCAGCGACCTGCGCAACGAGGCAGTGGAACGCTCCATCGCCGCGGGGCGTCGGTCGCTGGGCAACAATCCGGCACAGCCCTATGCCTGGCTGCGCCTGTCGCAGGCGGAACTGATGCACGAAGGCATCGGCGCCAATGCGGCTTTCGCCTTCGCCATGTCGCTGGAAACCGGGCCGCAGGTGGTGGGACTGATGCAGCCGCGCGTGGTGATGGGCCTGATCCTCTGGCCGATACTGGATGCGCGGCAGCAGGAACGTGTGCTGGCACAGATCAAGGGGCTGGCGCGCTACAATGCCCGCATGCTGGCGGAAACCGTGCTGCACCGACCGGCCCTGCCGCTGGTGCGAAAGGCGCTGGCGGACGAACCGGAACTGATGAAGGCGTTTCTGGACGTCTACCTGCGGCGGCGCACACCGGGCTATCGCCCGCCGCTGTAGTGTGTCCACCGTCCGAAGGGTGGTCGGTCCTCAGAGCCTGTTGTGGCGTCCGCCGCCGGTGGGGAACGCCTGTGCGTAGCCGATCCCGAGAATGACCGCGTAGAGCGTCGCCACCGCCGGGATCTGCAAGCTGAAATCCACCAGCGAATGCAGGGCGACCAGGGCCGTCGCGGAGAATCCGATCGCCGGATACGACGCGTCCTGCTTGCGCCTGCGCATGCCGGTCAGACTGGTGATCGCTATGCCGCCGATCACGACGAGGATCAGGATCAGGGCAGGGATGCCCGCGTCCGCGGCGAACTCCAGGTAGCTGTTGTGGGCCTTGTTGATCGAATAGACGCCGCCGAAATCGGCATTCTTGTACTTCTGGAAATAGCTTTCGAAGGCACCCGCACCATGGCCGGTGACGGGCCTGTCGACGATGGCGCTGATGGTGCGCTGGAACAACCAGGCCCGGCCGCCGAGCTCGGCCCCGTCCGGATCATCGACCTCTCGCTCTCAGGCGCCTGACCCTGCGGGCGACAGCAAGACGTCTGCGGACAGGACCACACCGCCGACCGACAGTCCCCGCATCGGCACCCCGCCCCAGCTCCGAAAAGAGCCGC